>DASZOA010000105.1:0-8618 GCA_035551055.1 Solirubrobacteraceae bacterium | reverse complement strand
GCGTTCTGCAGGACATCGATGGATTTCGCGCCCAGGCGCGCCCGCGGAGGGCGAAGGTGCGCGCGTTCTGCATGACATCGATGGATTTCGCGACCAGGTCCGCGGACGGCAGCCCACCCGGACCGTCGGGTTGTTCGCGCCCCATCACAGCTCGACCCGGCCCTTGCCGGCGACCACCCCTGCCCACTCCTCGCTGACGACGTGCCCGCGCCCCCGCCGGCCCGACGCAGCACTTGCGAGCCATGCGCGACTTCCGCCTCACGCGCAACAGAGCACGCGGGCAGCGGCATCGGCTCCTCGCCGCCGCGCTCGCCAGGAAGAGGCAGCCCGACCGTCGAGGCTCGGTCTCGCGGTGCGTCCGCGAATCGAAATAGCAACGACCTCCGCTTCGGCTCGCCGCGGGCGACAGGCCGCTTGCCCTGTCGTCCCGCCTCGGCGGCTCGGCCGCCGAAAACCTCAACGCACCGGAGCGTTTCGGCCGGGGCTTGTCTCTCGCGCCTCGCCCGCTCGCTGTCGCCGACCCACCACCCACAGCTGCGCTGTGGTCGGCGAACGAGAGAAGACCGGCGCGGAAGCCGGCGGTGAGATCGGTCGGCCGAGGCGGTGCGGAGGGATGAGACGCGAGGAGTCAGTGCGAGCGGACCGGGGCAGGAACGGGACGAACGGGGTTGAGATCAGGCGCGGAGCGAAGTCCGGGACGCACCGGCCGCCATGGGCGCTGCCGATGAGCGGCACGCGAGGCGCGAACGCCAGAGCGTCCGTCTCGGCCCCTCGGCGCTCGCCCCGGAAGGGCCCGTTCCTGGGCGGCAGTCTGCTGGCGATCGCAATCTGCGGCGCACTCCCCGATCACCGCAAGGGCGACCAAAGGGACTCTCCAGCCGCGCACGAGAGCGCCGGTCGCCACGCCGAGCTTTTCGTCGAACGTCGCGGCCCCTCGGGCGGCGCGACCGCAGCGGCGATCGTGCCCCCGGCCGTGCAGCCGGGGGCGCCGCTGGCCGCCCTGGATAGGCGAGCCGAAGCGCGGTGGAGCCGAGGCCGACGAAAGCTGCGCTGCTCAGCCGAGAGCGGAGGCCGCGCCCTGCCGGGCTACGGCCTTTGCTCGCGCATGCCCTTGACCGCCGCGGCGATCTCCTCGGCGTCGAGCACGTCGGCCATCACGCCGATCTGCTCCTCCCACACCTCGTCGTCGACCAGGCTGCGGAACTCCTCCTCCAGCGCGTGATACACGGAGAGACCCAACTGGGCCTCGGCCAGGGCGCCTGCATAGGTCGGATCGCCGAGCACCACGGTCTCGGCGGCGATCTCAGCGCTCTCGGGGTCCGGCGCTCCCAGGACCACGAGCAGCTGCTCGGGCCCGTGCTCGTCGGCGAGGCGCTTGATCGCTTCCTGGCTATTCAGGTCCATGGCCCCAGAGGCCGTTCAGACGAAGCACTCCGTGGACGCGAAGGCGACGGTCCCGCCCGCGCTCTCGACGCACTCGGCGATCGCCGGGCCGGCGATGCCGTCGCGCTCGCCGAGCACGATGACCTGCTTGTCGTCGAACATAGGTGCTAGCTCACCTCCTCTCGCATCTCCTCGAGGCTCTTGTCGAGCCAGTCGTTGAGCTCCGTCGGGCTGATCGTCGACTTCGACAGCCGCGACCGCTCCTCACCGTCGTGCATCAGCAGGAAGGTGGGCAGCGCGTGGACGCCGAGGTTGATGCACGCCCGCCGGGCCTTGGGCGCCTCGAGCTTGATGACCTTGAGGTCGTCGCGCTCCTGCGCCAGCTTCTCGACGTGGGGCGCGAGCGCCAGGCACGGACGGCACTCCGGGCCCCACACGTCGACGAGCGCCGTCCCACTCTGGACGACGTCGTCGAAGTTCTCGCGCGTCGCCTCGATCACCTCTCCCACGTGGTCATCCTCCCTCTCGGTCGTTGCGTTCGAGCATGACGCTCATGCCGTCGGACTGCTCGGACATGCGCCCCAGGAACAGGCTTCCCTTGGCGATCAGCTGCACGCGCCGCGCGTGGCCGCTGCACAGGCGGGCCCGGGCGTGGGGCAGGTAGCACAGCGCCGAGGCGATGTGCCCCTGCGTGGGCGCGAAGCCGGGCATGCCGCGCGTGCGGACGAACTCCTCGATCTCCTCGCGCGCGAAGTCGCCGCGGCGCGCCCCCAGGGCGGCGAGGGTCTTGTAGTTGCGCTGCGGGACGTTGCCCGATCCCTGTGGCTCGGTGATCTCCGGGTTGTGCAGCTCGGTGGCGTAGTCGTCGACGTCGAGCGTTCCCAGGCCGAGCCGCTCCAGCGGCGCGATGGCAAGGGCCTCCATGATCTTCGGGGTGGAGGAGCCCTCCGCCACCGTGTGGCGGCCGACCGAGTCCAGCCGCACGCGGGGGGACTCGCCGTCGTCGGCCTCCACAAGCAGCGCCGAGGCGCCGAGAACGTCCTCGAGGACCGGCAGGTCGTGCTTGAGGTGGCCCTCGAACTTCATGCCCAGCTTGGGCAGCGAGCCGCCGGCGACCAGGGCGACCCGGCGGAAGACCCCCGCGGCGACGAGGCTGCCGGCGATCACGAGCGCGGGGATCGGCGCGGCGCAGAAGTTCTTGACGTCGGCGCCCGAGGCCCCGCTGCACCCGGCCATCGCGGCCACCGACTTGCCCAGGTTTCCGCCGCCGCGCTGGTAGCGGTCCCCGATCGCCTCCTCGCCCGCACCGATGACGTAGTCGATGGAGCCGGGATCGATGCCGTGGTCGGCGAGGAGGTGCAGGAGCGCGAGCGTGGCGCTCGCCTTGGCCGCCAGGTTCTCGAGCAGCACCGGCGCGCTCAGCGCGGTGTCGGCGTCGTGGGCGCGGCGGATCGCCGCGGCCAGGCGGTCGGCGCCGACGTGGAGCGCCAGCGCGCCCTCCTCGGCCGCGGTCGCCTCGGCGTCGGCGGCGGCGCCGGCCACCCGCTCGAGCTCGAGGCGCTCGGCGAGCGGATGACGGCGCAGCGCGTCCGCGGCCGCCTCCGCCTCGGCCTCGGCGAGCCTGACGAGGCCGAACTCGTCGACCGCCGCCATCAGGCCGAGGAACTCCTGCTCGGGCATGAGCTCGCCGGCGCCGGCGAAGCGGCCCTGGCCGTCGGGCCGCGCCGTCACCCACGGCCGCTCGGGCAGGTCGCGCGGGTGCAGCGCGCCGAGGAACGCCTGATGGGGCGGGTAGGCCACCGCCTGCTCGAAGGTGCGCAGCGCGCCGAGGAAGCGCTGCTCGAGCTCGGGGTCCTTCGCCAGCTCGCGCGACGGCTTGGAGCCGTGCCGGGCCAGGCCGGGCACGTGGGCGAGCACCGCGCTCGTGGCGGATACGACCGGGACGGTCATGGGCCCGTCATTCAAGCGCTTCTGCGTCGAAGACGGTCGGCTCGCGTACCGGCGTGGCGACGGCCTGCAGCGCGCGCTGGAGCAGCTGCCGGCGCCAGGCACGCTCCTGCTCGGGGCTGAGGTTCGGGTCCCCGGTGGGGTAGGGGATGCCGCGTGTGGGCACGATCCGCGGGGCGCCCACGCGGCTGGCGATCGAGACGAGGTTGCACAGCAGCGCGGTGGGGATCCCGGCGCGCTCCAGCTCTTTGGTCAGCGTTGACCCGCAACGCGTGCCCGTTCCTCAGGTGGCGGTGAGGATCGCGGCCTGGATGCCTGCCTGGCGCAGCTCGGCGGCCCATTCGACCCCGAACCGGCGCGCGTCGGCGACGGTCGTGCCGTTGCCGGTCGTCGCGAAGTACTCGGCGTGCAGGCCGCCGATCGCTCCCTCGCGCTGCAGCTCGCGCGCGATGTCGAGCGGGAGGATGCGGTTGGGCTCCTCGTTGGCCCACTGCGTGGAGAAGCCTCCGTGGACCGACTCGAACGTACCCGCCTCGACCGAGTCGAGCCCCTCGAGCGAGTAGCGCACCCACTTCGTGGCACGCGAGGACTCGAGGCGGTCGGGGTTGCCGGCGGGCACGAAGCCTCCCTCGGTGAGCAGCGCGACCACCGCGTCGGCCGCGTGTTCGACGGGGGCCGCGGGCGTGACCTGATCGAAGGTCGGAAGCGGGATCTCGGTGGCCTCGCGGTCGCCGCCCAGCCGCGCGAGGACGAGCGCCACCGCGCGTTCGGCCGCGCTGCGCTCGGCCAGCCGGTTGCGGCGCGGGACCTTGCCGATGCGCCCGTCCTCGGCCGTCAGCTCCTCGCCGGACGCCAGCTTGCGCACCGCGGCCGCCAGACGCTCGAGCGAGGGGCGCATCTGCCGCGAGGTGGCGCCGCTCTCGACGACCGGGGTGGCGCCGGCCTCGCCCACGCCCGGGTTGTCGGGGTGCATGGCGGCGAGCGCCGGCACGCCGGCCTCGGCGGCGGCCGCCGCGATCCGCGCGCAGGCGAGGCCGTAGCGTCCGCTCGTGAAGGCGGGGCCCGCCACCAGCAGCTCGGCTCCGTGCTCGCGGGCGCGCTCGACGAGCGCGGCGGCGAACTCCGCGTGCCCCGAGGCGTGGTCGTCGCCGCAGAAGACGGTGGCCACGATCTCGTGCTCGTCGCCCAGCAGCGCCGCCAGGCGCCTGCCGGGTCCGACGGGCCCCTCGCGCAGGTCGGGCTCGGCGCCCGCCGCCTCCTCGCCGCCGATCCCCGCGAAGAACTGGTTGATGTAGTGGACGACGCGCATCAGGTGTCCTCATAGCACGTGAGCCGCCCCCAGCCCAGCGTGGTCTGCGCGCAGTAGATCGCCGCCACGGGCAGCTCGACCTCGTCGGTGGCGGGCCTGTCGACCAGCGCGATCCGCTCGCGGCCCAGCGCCCGGTCGCAGGCCGGCAGCGTCATGCGCTCGTCGTAGTTGCCGGTGCTGATCAGCGCGGTGGCGCGGGTGGGCGGAACCACGAGCGGCGGGCCGGTCCCGTCGCGCCCGGCCAGCTCGGCCAGGATCCCGACCGCCGTTATCCCCTCCTCCTCCAGCCGGTCGAGCTTGAGGGACACATCGGCGTCGGCGTTGCCGCCGCCCTCCTTCGTGACGATCGCCGCATCCAGCTGGAGCGCCGCGCACAGCCGGGCGGCGTGGGCGGATACGAGCTCCTTGCCCGACTGCTCGACGGGCTCGGGGCACAGCACGAGCGCCGCCAGACGCACGTCGTCGCTCGCGCGCAGGGCGGCGAGGACCGGATGCGTCTGGTGCAGGTAGGTCGGGTTCTTGAGCGCGGGGTGGCCGTACTGGCCGCTGACCACCGCCCCGTCATCGAGCTCGCCGGGCGCGATGACGGTCGGCAGGCCGCGCGACAGGCTGCGCCCGTACACGAAGACGTCCTTGAAGTTCCCCTGCGTCTGCAGGTTGGTGACGACGCCCACGCGCGGGCGTCCCTCTGGCGCAGCGTCGGGATCGGCGAGCTCCTCGACGGCGTCGGGCTCGGCCTCGAGCGCCGCGTCCGCCAGGTGGACGGCCACGCGCAGCAGCCCCCGCCGCAACGCCACCTCGACGTCCTCCCAGTCAGCCCCCTCGGCAGGCTCGAACTCGATCACGAGGTTGTGCGTGGCGGCCAGCGGCGACAGCGGCGCGGCCGGCCCCGACATGTCGATCACCGCCTCCTGGGCGCGGGGCAGGTATCCCGCCGCCAGCACGGCGGCGCCGCGCAGCATGTGGGTCTCACCGCGGCCGGGCGGCAGGGCGGGGCCGAGGAAGCCGGGAAAGACGCCGCCCCCGCCGGTCCCCTTGGAGCAGGGCTGGACGGCGTCCAGCGCGCCGACGATCCGCACGGGGTCGCCGGGAGCGGCGCAGGCCAGGCGGACCTCGGCGAGCGCGGGGTCGCCGAGGAGGTCGCGCGCGCTCTCCTCGCCGACGGTGAGGCGCCCCGCCGAGTAGCTCGTGCGCTCGCCCAGGTCGAGCTCGCGCACCTCGTGGACCACCCGAGTCAGCCCTGCAACGTCCTTCGCGTTCACGTCCCGGCTCCTCCCCGCTGTCGGCACGCGCAGGGTATTGCCCGCCGGCGGCGTTCGGCAAGTGCGCGCGATCGGGGCGAGGGCGAGCGGCCGCGGGCGCGCCACCCGCGGCGGCTCGTGCGATCCCATCGCCACGAGCTGCAGGGCATCGTCCTCGCCGTCGCCGCCCGAGACATATCCTGTCGAGCTGACGATGCCGGGGACCGCGTTGAGCTTCCTGTCCGTCGCCGTCGCCTCCGGCGGCGCCGCCGTCAGCGGCGCATTGCTCGTGCGCTCCGACGCCCAGCCGATGCCCGGCCCGGCGATGCGGCCGTGAGCGCGCCGCACGCGGCGCCACCCGTCGCGCTGACGGCGCTCGCCCACGGCGCGGGCTGCGGCTGCAAGCTGCCGGCGGCGGCGCTGCTGCCAATCGTCCGCGGGCTGCCCGCCGTCGCCGAGCCGCGGCTGCTCGTCGGCTCCGACACCGCCGACGACGCCGCGGTGTTCAAGCTGACCGACGAGATCGCGCTCGTGATGACGATCGACTTCTTCACGCCGATCGTCGACGACCCCTACGACTTCGGCCGGATCGCGGCGGCGAACGCGCTCTCGGACGTCTACGCGATGGGCGCGCTGCCCCTGGCGGCGATGAACGTCGTCGCCTTTCCCCTCGAGCAGCTCGGCGGCGACATCCTGCGCGAGATCATGCGCGGCGGGGCCGAGGTCGCCGCGGCCGCGGGGATCTCCATCGTCGGCGGCCACTCGATCGACGATCCGGAGCCGAAGTACGGCCTGGCGGTGACCGGCAGCGTGCATCCCGCCGAGGTCATCGCCAACGCTGGCGCCCGGCCCGGGGACGTGCTCGTGCTGACCAAGCCGCTCGGCGTCGGCGCGATCACGACGGCGCGCAAGCGCGGCCGGCGCGACGACGACCTGCTCGCACGAGCGGTGGCGACGATGAGCTCGCTCAACGACAGGGCGTCCGCCGCGGCGCGCGCGGCCGGCGCGGCCGCGATGACCGACGTCACCGGCTTCGGGCTGCTCGGCCATCTGCACTCACTGGCGCGCGCGAGCGGCGTCGCGGCGGTGATCGACGCGTCGGCCGTGCCGGCGATCGACGGGGTGCTGGAGCTGCTCGGCGGCGACGACGCCGTCTCGGGCGGCAGCCGCCGCAACCGCGACTATGCCGCGACGTTCACGACGTTCGGCGCCGACGTCGGGGAGGCGCGGCGACGGCTGCTGTGCGATGCCACGACGTCGGGCGGGCTGCTCGTCGCGGTCGCGCCTCAGGCCGCGCCGTCGCTGCCGGGCGCGATCGTCGGCGAGATCGTCCCCGGTGAGCCCGGCGCCGTCGCGGTGCGGTGATGGGCGCGCCGCAGTTGCATCACCGTGGAGCGGCCCGGGCCCGGTGGCCCATCCGGTCTTCAAAACCGGTGGGGCGCGGCAGACCGCGCTGGAAGGTTCGACTCCTTCGCCGTTCCGTATGAGCGACCGCGACCGGCTGCGCGACCTGCCGTCGGTCGATCGGCTGGCGACCGCGGTCGCGCGCGCAGAGCTGCAGGCGCGGCGCGAGGAGCTGCTCGACCGCGGCGATGCGGGCGCCGAGGAGACCGTCGACCTCGTCGCGCGGGCGCGGGCGCGCCTGCGCCCGCGGCTGCGGCGCGTGCTCAACGCGACCGGCGTCGTCGTCCACACGAACCTCGGTCGCGCACCGCTCGCCGCCGAGGCGCAGGCCGCGGTGGCGGCCGTCGCCGAGGGCTACTGCAACCTCGAGCTCGACCTCGCCGCGGGAGCGCGCGGCTCGCGTCAGGCGCATGTCGAGGAGCTGCTGCGCGAGCTGACCGGCGCGCAGGCGGCGATCGTGGTCAACAACTGCGCGGCGGCGGTGCTGCTGGCCTGCGCCGCGCTTGCTCGAGGACGCGACGTCGTCGTCTCGCGGGGGCAGCTGATCGAGATCGGCGGCGGCTTCCGGATCCCCGAGATCCTCGAGCTCGCGGGCACGCGGCTCGTCGAGGTCGGCACGACGAACCGCACGCGCCGCGCCGACTACGAGGCGGCGCTGGCGGCCGGGGGCGAGCGCATCGGGGCGATCCTGCGCGCGCATCCCTCGAACTTCCGCACCGTCGGCTTCGTCGCCGCGGTCGAGATCGAGGAGCTCTGCGACCTGGGCGTCGCGGTGATCGACGACGTCGGCTCCGGCGTGCTCACCGACGACCTCGAGCTGCTCGCCGGCGAGCCGCCGGTGCGCCGATCGGTCCGCGCCGGCGCCGCCCTCACCGCGTTCTCGGGCGACAAGCTGCTCGGCGGCCCGCAGGCCGGCCTGCTCGTCGGCACGCGGGAGGCGGTCGAGGCATGCCGCCGCCATCCGCTCGCGCGGGCGGTACGGATCGACAAGCTGTCGCTCGCCGCGCTCGAGGCGACGCTCGCCCTCCATCGCGATCCGGCGGCGGCGCGCCGCGCGCTGCCGGTGCTCGCGATGCTCGACGCCGACGACGCGACGCTTCGCAGGCGCGCAGACGAGCTCGCGGCCGCGACCGGCGGCGATGTCGTCGCGTCGACGGCGCGCGTCGGCGGCGGCGCGCTGCCGCTGCTCGAGCTGCCGGGGCCGGCGGTCGCGATCGACCCCGCGCCGCTCGCGCGCGACGAGCTTGCCCGCCGACTGCGCGCCGGCGAGCCGCCCGTCATCGGTCGCGCGCGCGAGGCTGGCTGCTGCTCGACCCGCGCACCCTCGGCGACGC
>DASZOA010000104.1:0-2587 GCA_035551055.1 Solirubrobacteraceae bacterium | reverse complement strand
GCCGCCGACTGCGAGAAGAACTGCGCGCCGGACTCGTGCGCGACGGCCTTGGCCAGCAGCGTCTTGCCGGTGCCCGGCGGGCCGTGCAGCAGCACGCCGGCGGGGACGCGCGCGCCGAGCTTGCGAAACCGCCCGGGGTCGCGCAGGAACTCCACGACCTCGCGCAGCTCGTCCTTGGCCTCGTCGACGCCGGCGATCTCCTCCCAGCCGATCGAGCTGCGCACCTCGGGCTTGATCTGCACCGGCTTCGTCCGCGGCATGAGCTTCAGCGTCCGCCACAAGAAGAAGCAGATGAGGAACATGAAGACGATCGTGAAGACGCCCGACCACTCCAGCCCGAAGTCCCTGACGCTGTCCAAGAAGCTGTGCTCGGCGTCCATGCCGCGTGCCTTCCGTCGTTATCCGGTTGGTGGCGGCTCGACCCGCAGGATCTCGGCGAGCGCGGCGCGGCCGACCTCGAGCTGGCGCTCGCTCGGCTCGCGGGTGCCGAGCAGGCGCTGCAGCTCGTGGCCGGGACGGCGCAGGGCACGCGCGGCGGCGCTGCCGGCGTGGCGCTCGGTCCAGACGAAGACCTCGACGGCGATCCCCAGCGACGCCAGGCCGACCGCGAGCTGCGCACCGGGGCCGGGGCGCTCGAGCGTGCGGCGCAGCAGCGCGGCGCCGGCGAGGTTGGACGCCAGCAGCGGCGTCATGAGGTGCGATCCGCAGCGGTCGTGCTCCTTGGCGGCGTCGGCGGCGTCGGTCGCGTCGTTTTCGTAGGCCGCGATCGCCTTGTGCTCGACGCCGTGGTACTCGGCGAGCTCGCCGCCGCGCAGCGCCACGACGCTCGGCAGCAGCGAGACCGCGGCGAGGACGGCCTCGGCGCCCGCCCCGCCCTTCAGCCGGCCGCGCAGCAGCCGCCCGCCGCCGGCGGCGGCGAGCATCGAGCCGAGCACCCGGACGTCCTGGAAGGGGAGCCTGGCCTCGGGCAGCGCGCGCTTGACGAGCGGGATGACGGCCATCGCCTCGCCGAGCCGCACCACCCCGCGCACGCCGGCGACGTTCTCGACGCCGCGTACGCGCGGCTTGCGGCCGGAGGCGACGGAGATCGTGCCGTCATGGCGCCGCACCGCCGCCGCCCAGCGCGACGGGCCGTGGACGAGCAGGCCGTTGCGCAGCGCCATGCCTCCCAGGCGCAGCTTCGCCGTCTCGCCGGGGTCGGTCTCGGCGCCGGGCACGAGCGGCTCAGGCAGCGGCATCGAGCAGCTCCCGGCAGACGTCGCGATAGAAGCTCGCCGCGAAGCCGAGGTCGCGGACGTCAATGCGCTCGTCGGCGGCGTGGATGAGGGGCGCGGTCTCGTAGAGGCTCATGTGGCGCTGCGGGAAGAAGCCGTACGCCACGCACTCCGGAAACGCGTCGCGAAACGTCCGCGAGTCGGTGAAGCCCGGCAGGATCGTCGGAACGACGCGCGCGGCGGGATCGTTCGCGCGCACCCACGGCGCGATCGCGTCCATGAGCGGCGAGCCGACCGGCGACGCGTTGCCGACCACCTGCTCGGTGAACTCCAGCCGGTAGCCGTCCTCGCCGAGCACCTCGCGGATCCGCGCCAGCGCGTGCTCCTCGCCGAGCCCCGGCGGCACGCGGCAGTCGACGCGCAGCTCGGCGCTGGCGGGGATGACGTTGATCTTCTCCGAGCCCCAGATGCGCGTCGGCGTGAGCGTCACGCCGAGCAGCGGCTCGACGAGCAGCGCGAGCGCGGCGTCCTTGGCGCGCAGGCGCTCCAGGGCGGCGGCCGGGTTGCCGTCGGGCTCGAGCCCGAGGCCCGCGAGCAGCGCCCGCGATCCCTCGGTGAGGTCGAAGTCCGGCTGGCGCGCGCCCATCCGCTCCAGCAGCGGGGCCATCTTCAGCAGCGCGTTGTCGCCGATCTTCGGGATCGACGCGTGTCCCGCGACGCCGTCGGTCAGCACGCGGAAGCGAAAGACGCCCTTCTCGGCCACGCAGACGCCGTAGTAGCGCTCGCCGTCGTACTGGAAGGTCGCGCCGGCGCCCTCGTTGAGCAGGTAGTCGCAGCGCACCTTGTCGGGGTGGTGCTCGCAGATCCAGATCGCGCCGAGCTCGCCGCCGACCTCCTCGTCGACGACCACGACGACGAGCAGATCGCCGCGTGCCGGCCGCCACCCCGCCCGCGCCAGCGACAGCGCGGCGGCGACCTCGGCGGCGGTCTGCGACTTCATGTCCAGCGCGCCCCGGCCCCAGACGAAGCCGTCGGCCAGATCGCCCGACCAGGGGTCGTGCGTCCAGTTCGACGGGGTCGCGAGCACCGTGTCGACGTGCGAGAGCAGGCACAGCACGGGACCGTCGGCGCTGCCGCGCAGGCGCGCGACGAGGTTGGGGCGCTCGGGAACCGCGCCGAGCAGGTCGACCTCGAAGCCGGCGTCGCGCAGGTCGGCCGCGAGCGCCTCCTGCGCGGCGCGCTCGTTGCCCGGCGGGTTGACCGTGTTGCAGCGGATCAGACGCTGCAGCAGCTCGGTCGCGTCCTGCTGAAGGTCTGCCGCCACGATCGGCTTCATCCTAATGGGCGCCGGGCGCGGCCTCGATCAGGTCGCG
>DASZOA010000103.1:0-3677 GCA_035551055.1 Solirubrobacteraceae bacterium | reverse complement strand
CGTCAACAACGCGATCGCCCGCGTCGCCGCGCTTTTCGCGATCGCCGAGCCGGCGCTCGAGCGAGTCCGAGAACTGGCCCGCCACGACCGCGCCGACGGCGGCGATCGCGAAAAGCGCGGCGACGCGGGCGACCGCGTTGTTGACGCCCGAGGCGATGCCGGCATGGCGACGCTCGGCGGCCTGCAGGACCGTCGCGGTGAGCGGCGCGACGGTCAGCGCCAGCCCGAGGCCGAACAGCAGCGTCGCGGGAAGCACGTCGGCGACGTACAAGCCGCGCTCGTCGACGCGCGCGAACGCCAGCAGCCCGGCGCCGCCGACGAGCGGGCCGGCGCTCATGAGCAGTCGCGGACCGACGCGCACCGCCAGCGCCCCGGCGCGGCGCGACAGCGTGATCAGCAGCAGCGTGATCGGCAGCAGCGCCAGCCCGGCCTGGAAGGCGCTGTAGCCGGCGACCTGCTGCAAGAAGATCGCGATGAAGAAGGAGGCCGCGCCGAGTCCGGCGTAGGCGGTCAGCGTGACGACGTTGCCGACGGCGAAGTTGCGCGAGGCGAAGATCCGGGGCGGCAGCATCGGGTCCGGCGCGCGCCGCTCGTAGGCGACGAACGCGCCGAGCGCGCCCACGCCGCCGACGAGCGGGACCCACACGCCGGGGTCCGACCAGCCCAGCTGCGGCTGCTGGATGAGCGCGAAGGTCGGTCCGCCCAGCGCGACCAGCGACAGCAGCGCGCCCGTGACGTCGATCCGCCGTCCGCCGCGGCCCGGGCACTCGGGCATGGCGCGCGCGACGAGCCACAGGCAGACGAGCACGAGCGGCACGTTGAGCGCGAAGATCGCGCGCCAGGACAGCACGTCGACGAGCAGCCCGCCGAGCGGCGGGCCGACCGCGATCGCGGCGCTCGTGCCGGCCGTCCACGAGCCGATCGCCGCCGCCCGCTCGCCCGGCCCGAACACCGTCGTGATGATCGCCAGCGAGCTCGGCACGAGCAGCGCCCCGAACGCCCCCTGCAGCGCGCGCGCCGCGACCAGCAGCTCGATCGCCGGCGCCGCCGCGCAGGCCAGCGACGCCGCGCCGAAGCCGCCGACACCGATCGCGAAGATCCGGCGGCGGCCGTAGACGTCGCCGAGCGAGCCGCCGACGAGGATCAGCGCGGCGAGCAGCAGCAGGTAGGCCTCCACGACCCACTGCTGGCCCGCGAGCGAGGCGCCGAGGTCCTCGCGCAGCGCGGGCAGCGCGACGTTGACGACCGTCTGGTCGACGAAGACGGTCGCCGAGCCCAGGATGCACGCGACGAGCGTCAGCCGCTTGCGCCGGGCGTCGTCCACGTCGAACACGCTAGACGGCCCGCTCGAGCCCCGGATCGTCGCGTCTGCGGCGCGGCGGCGGACCCCGCGCTCGACCATCTAGATTGCGCTGTCGAATGCGGCTCATCGACACGCGCATCGACGGCCCGATCCTGCTCGAGCCGGCCGTGCACGGCGACGCGCGCGGGTTCTTCCTGGAGAGCTACCGCGCGAACGTCTGGGCCGAGCACGGCATCGGGGACGTGTTCGTGCAGGACAACCACTCGCGCTCGCGGCGCGGGGTGCTGCGCGGGATGCACTTCGCGATCGGCGACGGGCAGGCCAAGCTCGTGCGCTGCGCGCGCGGCACGATCCTCGACGTCGTCGTCGACCTGCGCCGCGGCTCGCCGACCTACGGCGAGTGGGAGGCGACCGAGCTCGACGACGAGCTGGCGCGGCAGCTCTACATCCCGATCGGGTTCGCGCACGGCTTCTGCGTGCTGTCCGACGTCGCCGACGTCACCTACAAGTGCTCCTCCTACTACGATCCCGCCGTCGAGCGCGGCTTTCGCTACGACGACCCCGACGTGGCGATCGAGTGGCCGCGGGACATGCAGCTGCTCGTCTCGCAGCGCGACGTCGACGCGCCGACGCTGCGCGAGATCGCCGACGGCCTGCCGTTCTGATGCGCGGCGCGGCTCGCCGCCGGCTGCAGGACCAGGTCGACGCCGTGCCGTTCTGGTGGCACTCGATCGATCTCGGCCACGGCGTCGTCACGCCCGGCCACAAGCCGCCCGCGGTGCTGCGCGCCGAGCTCGACGCGCTCGCGCTGCCCGACCTGCGCGGCAAGTCGGTGCTCGACATCGGCGGCTGGGACGGCTACTTCGCCTTCGCGGCCGAGCGCCGCGGGGCCGCGCGGGTCGCCGTCGTCGACCACTACATGTGGGCGATGGACTCGCCCGGCCAGCAGGCCTACTGGCGGCGCTGCCGGCAGGACGGGATCACTCCGCGCCCCTACCACGAGACCGAGTTCTGGCATCCCGAGACGCTGCCCGGCAAGCGCGGCTTCGACCTCGCGCGCGAGGCGCTGGGCAGCGGCGTCGAGGCGATCGTCGCCGACTTCATGGAGACCGACCTCGAGGCGCTGGGCGCATGGGACGTCGTGCTCTACCTCGGCGTGCTCTATCACATGGAAGATCCCCTGCGGGCGCTGCGTCGCGTCGCCGCGGTCACCCGCGAGCTCGCCGTCGTCGAGACGGAGGCGTTCGCGATCCCGGCCTTCGAGCACGAGGCGCTGTGGCGCTTCTTCCCGGGCGCCGAGCTCAACGGCGACGTCTCCAACTGGTGGGCGCCGAACCTGCCGGCGCTCGGTGGCGCACTGACGGCGGCGGGCTTCTCCGCCGTGCGGGCGCTGCGCGGTCCGTCGGCGCAACTGCTCGCCGGCGGCGCGGGCCCGCATCACTACCGCGCGGTCGTGCACGCGGCGAAGTGAGCGCCGCCGCGCGCTACGAGGCGGTCTCGGCGGCGAGCGGCGCCACCGTGAAGCGCTCCGGCGTCACCTCGACGCGCCAGACCTCGGCGAAGCCCTCGTCCGGGTGCGGCACCTCCAGGCGCTTGTAGGTGCCGAGGATCGCCGGCACCGGGATGCGCGCCCGGCCCGAGCGCGCGGCGTTGCGAGCGAGCGCCTCGCGCGGGCGCACGTCGAGCCAGTAGGCGACGGCGCGGAAGCCGGCGTCCAGCGCCGGCTCGAGGTACGGGCGGCGATCGGCGCGCGTCGCGTTGACCTTGTCGACGACGAAGGGCTGGCGCGTCTCGACGCACACCGAGACGAACCGCCGTTCGCGATTGGCCGTGCGCAGGAGGTCGCGCGAGATGCGCACGTGGGTGTCGAAGAACCGCTCGCGTACGAATGTGCTCTTTCCGGCGCCCTGGATCCCGCAGATCACCACGACCTCCACGCCCCACGGGCTGCCCGTGCCCGTCCGGCGGCATGCCCCGACTCCCGACGCCGGCGACCCGCGCGCCCTGTCGCGAGCTGGGGCCAGGATCGAGCCCGCTCGCAGCGGGTATGTCGAGCGCCGTGCGCTCGATCTGGAACGGCACGATCACCGTCGGCACGATCGCGGTGCCGATCAAGGTCCATTCGGCGAACGAGGACAGGACCGTGCACTTCCACGAGGTGCACGCCGAGGACGGCGCCCGGATCGAGCACAAGCGGATCTGTCCCAGAGAGCGCGAGGAGGTGCCGTACTCGGAGATCGTCAAGGGCTTCGAGATCGCGCCCGACGAGTACGTCGTGCTCGACAAGGAGGAGATCGCCGCAGCGGGCGGCGGCCGCAGCCGCATGGTCGAGATCGAGGAGTTCGTCGACGCCGCGGCGATCGATCCGGTCTAC
>DASZOA010000102.1:0-10447 GCA_035551055.1 Solirubrobacteraceae bacterium | reverse complement strand
GGAGCTGCTCGCCCGCCACGGGCTGATCGGCCCGATCGACTTCCACCGGCATGCGCCGGCGACGGCGATGCCGCGCATCCAGCAGGAGGCCCAGGTGCTCTTCCTGCCGCTCGCCTTCGACTCGCCCTACCCCGACGTCGTTCGCACCTCCGCGCCGGCGAAGATGGCCGAGTACCTCGCCGCCCGCCGGCCGATCCTCGTCCACGCCCCCGCCGACTCGTTCGTGAGCAGCTACTTCCGCCGCCACGGCTGCGGCGTCGTCGTCGACCGCAACGACCCGGCCACGCTCGCCGAGGCGCTGCAGCGCATCCTCGACGACGCCGAGCTGCGCGAGCGGCTGTGCGCGGCCGCCTGGGAGCGGGCCGGCGAGGACTTCCACCCCGACAGCGCGCGACGTGCCCTCGCGCAGCTCCTCGGACTCAGGGTGAGGCGGACCGCGACGACCACCGGCGCAACCTCGACCGAGCCGGCCCGGAGGGCGGCGTGACGGTGCCGCGCGTCCTGGTCCTCGGCGGCACGGGCATGCTGGGCCACAAGCTGTGGCAGGTGTTCGGCACGCTGCTGGACGCGCACGTCACCGTCCGCACGAGCGCAGACGCGGTGCGACGGATGGAGCTGTTCGACCCAGCGCGCACCGTCGCCGACGTCTCGGCCGACCGGTTCGACACCGTCGAGCGCGCCGTCGCCGCCGTGCGCCCGGACGTCGTCGTCAACTGCATCGGGATCGTCAAGCAGCTTCGCGCCGCACATGACCCCATCGCGAGCATCTCGATCAACTCGCTCTTCGCGCACCGCGTCGCCCAGCTCTGCCGCCGCGAGGGTGCGCGGCTGATCCAGATCAGCACCGACTGCGTCTTCAGCGGCAGGACCGGCGGCTACAGCGAGCGCGACATACCCGACCCCGTCGACCTGTACGGCCGCAGCAAGCTGCTGGGCGAGGTTGCCGACGGCGAGTGCCTCACCGTGCGCACGTCGATCATCGGTCGCGAGCTGTCGGGCGCCAGCGGGCTGCTCGAGTGGTTCCTCGCGCAGGAGGGCAGCGTCCGCGGCTTCCGGCGCGCGATCTTCAGCGGCCTGACGACGGCTGCGCTCGCCCGCATCCTCGCCGCGATCATCTCCGAGCATCCCGCGCTGTGCGGGATCCGCCACGTGGCGTCTGCTCCGATCTCCAAGCACGACCTGCTATGCATGCTCCGCGATGCGTACGGCTCGAGCGTCGAGGTCGTCCCTGACGACGACGTCGTCATCGACCGCAGCCTCGACGGGTCGAGGTTCGAGCAGGAGACCGGGCTGCGCGCCCCGCCGTGGACGGAGATGGTCGCGCAGCTCGCGGCCGACACCACGCCCTACGAACGACTGAGGAGCTGAGAGCAAGCATGCTGACCGGCAAGCGCATCGTGATCACCGGCGGCACCGGCTCGCTGGGAAGCGTGCTCGTCCGCCGACTGCTGTCGGGAGCGCTCGGCACCCCCGAGGCGATCACCGTCTTCTCGCGCGACGAGGCCAAGCAGCACTCGATGCGCCTGTCCTACCAGCGCCTCGAGTCGGCGACGGACGAGGTCATCTACCACAACTTCGAGCGCCTGCTGCGCTTCCGGATCGGCGACGTGCGCGACCTGGCGAGCATCAGCTCGGTGCTGCGCGACGCCGACATCGTCTTCAACGCGGCCGCGCTCAAGCAGGTGCCGACGTGCGAGTACTTCCCCTCCGAGGCGGTGAGGACGAACATCGGCGGCCCCGAGAACATCGTCCGCGCGATCCGCGACGGCAAGCTGCCGGTCGAGACCGTCATCGGCATCTCGACCGACAAGGCCGTCAAGCCGGTCAACGTCATGGGCATGACGAAGGCGATCCAGGAGCGGATCTTCATCGAGGGCAACCTCGAGTGCCCGGGCACGCGCTTCGTCTGCGCCCGCTACGGAAACGTGCTCGCCTCGCGCGGCTCGGTGATCCCGCTCTTTCACCACCAGATCCGGTTCGGCGGGCCGGTCACGATCACCGACGTCGAGATGACGCGCTTCCTGCTCAGCCTCGAGGAGGCGGTCGACACCGTGCTCGCCGCGCTGGCCGACGGCGAGCCGGGCGAGACGTACATCCCGCGCGTCCCGTCGGCGCGCGTCGTCGACATCGCCCAGGCGCTGATCGGTGACCGTCCGATCGAGACCATCGTCACGGGGATCCGCCCGGGCGAGAAGGTGCACGAGATCCTCGTCTCCGAGGAGGAGTCCCACCTGACGGTGGCGAAGGGCCCGTACTACGCGATCCTCCCGCGGCTGCCCGAGCTTCGCCCGGTCGATCCCGACGCACCGATGCTCGAGCGGGAGTACAGCTCGCGCGACGATCTCATGTCCACCGAGGAGGTGGCGAGCTTCCTCGCCCGGCACAGGCTCCTGCCCGATCACGATCTCGTGCTCGAGGAGGACCTGTTGCGGTGAGCGAGCTGCCATGAAGGTCATGACGATCCTCGGGACGCGGCCGGAGATCATCCGCCTGAGCCGCGTGATCGAGAAGCTCGACGCGCTCTGCGACCACGTCCTCGTCCACACCGGCCAGAACTACGACCACAGCCTGACCGGCGTCTTCTTCGAGGAGCTCGGAATCCGCGCGCCCGATCACGTGCTCGGGGTCCGCAGCGCCACGTTCGGGGCGCAGATCGGCAAGATCCTCTCGGAGAGCGAGAAGGTGCTCGCCGACCACCGGCCCGACCGGCTGCTCCTGCTCGGGGACACGAACAGCGGCCTCTCGGCGGTCGTCGCCAAGCGCATGGGCATCCCGGTCTTCCACATGGAGGCGGGCAACCGGTGCTACGACGACCGCGTTCCCGAGGAGGTCAACCGCCGCGTCATCGACCACTCCAGCGACGTGTTGATGCCCTACACCGAGCGCAGCCGGGCGAATCTGCTGCGCGAGGGGATCGCCGGCGAGCGGATCTTCGTGATCGGCAATCCGATCCTCGAGGTGATCCGCCACCACGAGGACGAGATCGGCCGGTCCGACGTGCTGGCGCGCCTCGGCCTCGAGCCGCAGGGCTACTTCCTCGTCACGCTGCACCGCGAGGAGAACGTCGACGTCGAGCAGCGGCTGCTGTCGGTCGTCGACGCGCTCGGCCTGCTCGAGCGCGAGCACGGGCTGCCGATCGTCGTCAGCACCCATCCCCGTACGCGCAATCGGATGACCCGCTACGGCCTGCGTCCGGACAGCGCGCTGCTGCGGTTCCCGGAGCCCTTCGGACTGTTCGACTTCATCGCCCTCGAGCGTTCCGCCGCCTGCGTGCTCAGCGACAGCGGGACCGTTCAGGAGGAGTGCTGCATCTTCCGCATCCCCAACGTGACGCTGCGCGACGTGACCGAGCGGCCGGAGACGCTCGAATGCGGCAGCAACATCCTCAGCGGCGCCGAGCCGGACACGATCGCCGGCGCGGTGCGCGTCGTGCTCGAGCAGCCTCCGACGTGGCGCATCCCGCCGGAGTACCTCGTCGAGGACGTCAGCGCGACGACGGCCAAGCTCGTCGTCGGCCGCCACGAGGGCCGCGGCGAGCCCCGATTGCGGCC
Source organism: Solirubrobacteraceae bacterium (assembly GCA_035551055.1). Taxonomy (GTDB): domain Bacteria; phylum Actinomycetota; class Thermoleophilia; order Solirubrobacterales; family Solirubrobacteraceae; genus CADCVQ01. Next base: position 6,896 of record DASZOA010000102.1, on the reverse strand, counting down.
GGCACACGACGCGGCGCTTCGCGTCGGCGAGCCGCCCCACGCGGCGTGAGGCCGCTGGAACCCGACGGCGCCGAGCGCGACGATCCCGGCCGCGGCATGATCGAGCTCAGCGTCATCATCCCGACGCGCGACCGCGTCGACACACTGCGCGAAACGCTCGCGCGGCTCGCCGGGCAGGAGACCGAGATCCCGTTCGAGGTGGTCGTCGTCGACGACGGCTCGAGCGATGCGACCGTCGCGACCGTGCGCCGGTTCGCCGAGCGCGCGCCCGTGCCGGTCTCGCTGCTCGAGCAGCCGGCGCGCGGGCCCGCGGCGGCACGCAACCGCGGCATCGCCGCCGCCCGCGGGGCGGCCTGCCTGTTCATCGGCGACGACACGTGGCCGCGACCGGACCTGGTCGAGCGCCACGGGCGCCTGCACCGGCGCCGGCCGCAGCCGCAGGCGGCGCTCCTGGGGCACGTCGAGTGGGCTCCGGAGAGCCGCCCGTCGCCGTTCATGGACTGGCTCAACTCCGGAGTCCAGTTCGAGTTCGACCAGCTCCCCGCCCCCGACACCGTCCGCGGCTCGTGCTTCTACACCGCCAACGTCTCCGTCAAGCGGTCCTTCCTGACCGCGAACGGGAGCTTCGACGAGAGCTTCGCGCACGCCGCCTTCGAGGACATCGAGCTGGGCCTGCGGCTCGAGCGCGCCGGCATGCGCCTCGCCTACGACCGCGCCGCCGTCGTCGAGCACTTCCACCCGTACGATCTCCCCTCCTCGCTGCGCCGGATGCGAACCCTCGGGCGCTCGGCCGTGCTCCTCCATGAGCGCTTCCCGGACTGGCCGCTGCCGCGCCGCTCCGGCGCGCGTCATCGGCTCAAGGCCGTGGTGCTCACGGCGCTGAACGTCGTCCCGCGCGTGCGTCCGTCGCGCGTGCGGCACGCGACCTGGCACTTCCTCTGTCATCAGGCGTTCCGCGAGGGCTGCTGGGGCGTCGCGCCGCGGGGCGATCGCGCCCTGCGGGTCGGGCCGGCGCTCGCGTGGCTCGCGGCTCGCGACCCCGCCGCGCGGACGTCGGACGCGGAGGCGCCGTCGGCCTAAGGCCGATGACCAGGGCGGGCATCATGCAGCCGTACTTCTTCCCGTACCTGGGGTACTTGAGCCTGCTCAAGCACTCCGACGTGTTCGTCCTGCTCGACTCGGTGCAGTTCATCAGACATGGCTGGATCGAGAGAAACCGGATCCTCAAGCAGGACGCCGGATGGCTCTACGTCAAGGTCCCGCTGGTCGGGCACTCGCGCGAGACGCCGATCAAGGACGTCCTGATCGATCGCCGGTACGACTGGCAGAGCAAGCTGAAGGCCCAGCTGCAGGTCTACAAGAGGCGCGCGCCGAACTACCGCGCGGTGAGCGAGCTGGTGTCCGGCGTGGTCGACCAGGAAGAGACCGACCTGGTTTCGCTGAACAAGCGCGCGCTGGAGGCGGTGTGCGCCTATCTGGGCATCACCACGCCGCTGCAGGTCTTCTCGCAGATGGGTCTGCAGATCGAGACGCCGACGGCGGCCGACGAATGGGCACTGAACATCTGCCGGGCGCTCGGAGCCTCCGAGTACTGGAACCCCCCGGGCGGGCGAAGCTTCCTGGACGCCTCGAAGTACGAGGCCGCCGGGATCGACCTGAAGATCCACTCCATCAGGCTCGAGGAATACGATCAGCGGCGCCGGCCCTTCGAGCCCGCCCTGTCGATCATCGATGTCTTGATGTTCAACTCACCGACGGCGGTGAATCGGATGCTCGACGACTACGAGCTGCGGTGAGCTCGTACATGCGGGCGTGCCATCGTCCGGGCTGCACACCGCGCAAGCGGCGAACCTCGCGAAAGCCGGCGTCGAGCAGCGCCCGCTCCTCGACCGGATTGACGTAGATGAGCCTCAGCCGGCGCGGACGGCGCTCCACGGACTCGAGCAGGCGCTCGACCACCGCCCGGAAGATCGGGCCCTGAAACGGGTTGAAGAGGTAAGCGATCGTGAGGTCGTCCGGGATCTCGTATGCGACCGCGTCGCACGTCACGAACCGGATGTCGCGGCAGCGGAGGCGGTGGCGGGCGCGGTCGAGGTTCTCCTGCGCCACCGCCGTCAGGTCGGCCTCCAGCTCCACGCCCTCGACGCGCCGGAACGGATAGCGCAGGGCCGCCTGGTACAGCACGCGGCCCATCCCCGCTCCGAAGTCGACGAACACGTCGCCGGACGTGACGTCACGGCGCTTGAGGATGCGCCGCAGGGTCATCCACGGGGAAGGCTCGTATCCCAGGTCATGCCCGCATGACGAGCGCGGCTCCTCGAGCGCGACGACCGCACCCGTCCTGACCTGGACGCTGCGCTCGAGCGCCCGCATCGCTCGCCGACCGAGCGCGAGGACGCGCGGCGTGAGAACGGTGTCGTACCAGCGCCAGATCGGCGGTTCCATCGCGGGTGGCCGTGCGTAAACGCCCGACCGCCGGCGCAGCACGCGTGGCAGCCAATGGCTCGGCGTCGCGCGGCTGAGCAGCGGACCGACGACGCGCCCGAGCGCCAGATCGTAGGTACGCGGGAGGCTCACGACCTCGGCGGCGAGCCCGGGCTTGCAGGCCGCGTCAACCGTATCGGAGGGCGCCTCGCCCGGCGCGAGGACCGCGCGCGCGACCTCGATCGGGGTCGGCCCGAAGTCGTAGTAGCGAAACCCATCCGCATGGGCTCGCCGCATCGCCGTCCAATGCATGACCTCGTCGGTGCCGGGCGGAGCGCCTCGCGTTCTCGACTGTGCGCCGATCTCGCACACGACGGTGTCGCCGAAGGCGATGAGCAGCGACGCCGACAGCGCCCGCCCCTCGTGCTCGGCGACCTGGAGCGTCGCCTGCCCGGACGGGGCGAACGCCTCCCAGATGTGCCGGGGATCGTGCGGCGGCTGCGCTGCACCCTGCCGCTCGGCCGCCGCCGGGAGCAGCCTCTGCAGGACCGGCAGATCTCGCTCGCCGCCTGCCCGGACCGCCAGCCCCCCGCGCTGCGCCTGGCGAACGCGCTCGCGCGTCGTGGGCGGCAGCGCCGCGAACACCCGGTCTTCGTCGCCATAGCGGGAGAGGTCCACGCGCACGCCGGCGACCGGCGCCGGCTGCGGGTCGCTGAGCCTGAGGCCGCGCAGCCGCAGCTGCGCCGCGAGGTCATCGCCGTCGACGGGCGGCTGCAGCCTGAGGTGGACGATCCCCTCGTCGCGCGCGACGCGTCGCACGGCGGCGAGGATCTGATCGAGCAGCTCGGGAGCCTGCCGGCTCAGCAGCGGACCGCGTGGTGACAGCGCGACGCTGCCGATCGGCGGAAGGTCGCGCACGAGCAGCTGGCAGCCCGCCACCGGCTCACCGCCGCAGGACAGGATCACGCGGGCCGCGCGCCAGCCGGCGAAGGCCTGGACGCGCGCCCAGCTCGAGGTCTGCACATGATGTCCCCCCGGCGTCGCGGCAACCCACGCGTCCCATTCCGGATGCGATGGCCTGCGATCGACCTCGACGCGAACGCCGCGGGACGTGCGCGGCCCGCCGGCGGCGGTGAGCGTCATCGGCGCGCGCGCCGCCGCGAGAGCGCCTCTGCGACGTTCAATCTCAGCAACAGCGCGACGCGGCGCCGCTCGCCGCCGCCTCGCCGCAGCCGCCGCGGCTCGAACGGACGGACGCGGAAGCTCTCGCGCAGGCAGCGGCGCGCCGCCGCGCGCTCGTTCAGCCGTGCGTGTTCGGCTGCCCGCTTGACCCAGGTCTCGGCGAGCGCCTGACGGCGGCGGCGCTCGAACTCGGGCGGCACGAAGCCGGCCATGCCCTCCTGGCATCGCGTGATGCCCTCGAGGCCCTCGAGGGCCGACAAACGAGACCACATCCCCTGGGGGTGCGTGACGTGGACGCCCATGACGTCGGGGAGGTAGCGGATCGTCCCGCGCTTGGCGGCGATGATGTACAGCTGCCAGTCACCCCAGGGCTGCTCGAAGAACCAGCTCGGCAGCGGAACGATCGCCTGGCGCCGGAAGACCGGAGAGCACGAGGCCACCGGATTTCCCGCGACCAGCTCGTCCAGGGTCACGTCGGTCGGCCGGTCGCCGCCGTTGTAGCGCAGCTCGGGGCGCGAGCCGTCCTCATGGCGCCAGAGGACGTCATGGAAGCACATGGAGCACTCGGGATGCTCGTCGAGGTAGCCAACCTGGCGCCGGAGCTTGACCGGCGACGTCCAGTAGTCGTCGCCGTCGAGCATCGCGACGTACTCGCCCCGCGCGCGCTGGAGGAGCTCGTCGAGGAGCAGCTTGCCGTCGAGACCGAGGTTGCGCTCCGGGAACACGACCCGGATTCGATCCGGATGCGCCTCGGCGTACTCCTCGATGATCGCGCGCGTCCCGTCGGTCGAGGCGTCGTCGCCGACGAGGATCTCGAAGGAGACCCCCTCGTCCTGCTCCAGCACGCTGTCGAGGGCACGCGCGACGTACCGTTCGTGCTGATAGGTCGTGACGAGGACGCTCACGCGCACGGAAGCGTCGCTCGGGTCGGCGCGTGGCGGGAGAGCCATGCGGGCGCTAGCGGCCGGCCTGCCTCGACAGATCCCCACCGACGGCGCGGACCCGCAGCCGGCGGCTCAGCTGCGGTCCGTCGGCGACGGCGCGGCCGATGAGGTCGGTGATCGCATCGACCGTCGCGCGGTCGATCGGGGTTCCGGTCGGAAGCGCGAGGACGCGATCGGCGAGCCGCTCGGTCTCGGGCAGCTCGAGCCCCGCATCGGGAAACAGCGAGCGGTAGGGCTCCATCCGGTGACAGCCCGGGAAGAAGTAGCGGCGCGCGAGCACGTTCTCCGCCCACAGGACGCGGTGCAGATCGTCGCGCGACAGCCCCGCGGCCTCATCCACCTCGACCACGACGTAGTGGCGGTTGCACAGCTCGGCGTCGTCGTAGGCGACGAGGTCGATGCCGGGCACGCCCGCGAGGCCGACGCGATAGGCGTCGTAGTTGCGGCGGTTGGCCGCGTAGAAGTCGTCCCGAGCCTCGAGTGACGTCAGTCCCATCGCGGCCGCGACCTCGGTCATCTTGGCGTTCATCCCGACGTAGCGGACGTCGTCGTAGTCGGCGAAGCCGTGGTTGCGCATGAGCCTGGCCTTGTCGGCGAGCTCGTCGTCGTCCGTCACGATCGCCCCACCCTCGAACGAGTTCACGAACTTGGTCGCGTGGAAGCTGAGCACCTCGGCTGTCCCGAAACCGCCGAGCATGCGCCCGCGGTGCGAGCAGCCGAAGGCGTGCGCCGCGTCGAAGAGCAGCGCGACGCCCCGGCGCTCGGCGAGCGCGCTCAGCTCGTCGACCGCGCACGGCCTCCCCCAGAGATGCACTCCGACGATCCCGCTCGTCCTGGGGGTGATCATGTCCTCGACCCGGGACGGGTCGAGGTTGTGCGTTCGCGGATCGACGTCGCAGAACACCGGGGTGATCCCCTGCCACTGAAGCGCGTGCGCGGTTGCGACGAACGTGAAGGCCGAGACGACGGCCTCGCCTCGCAGCCCGGCGGCGCGGACGGCGATCTCGAGCGCGGCCGTTCCGTTGCACGTCGCGACGCAGTGCCGCACCCCGACGATCGCCGCCACCGCGTCCTCGAACTCCTCGACGAGCGGTCCGTCGTTCGTGAGCCAGCGGCGATCGAGCACGCCGTCGAGCCGCTCCATCAACCGGCGGCGGTCGCCGATGTTCGGCCTGCCGACGTGGAGCTGCTCGGCGAAGGCCGGCGGCGACCCCAGGATCGCGAACTCGCCGGCGCTGCGCCGCAGCCTAGCGCCGGCCATCGCCGCGCGGCATCGCGTCGACTGCGACCAGCTGCTCGGTCTCCCACTCCAGCCGCGGCCGAACGGCTCCCACCCACTGATCGTAGGCGCCCCCGCCATGCTCGCCGACGTCGCGCACCTCGAACACCAGGACGTCCTCCATCCGGTGGATGACGTGCCGGGCGTCGGCGACGACCAGGAGCTCGACGCGGTGCACGCCGTCGTTGACGAGGTCGCCGGGGACGTGGCACCTGTCGCGGAACAGGCCTCGCGGAAAGGGCCGGCCGCGCCACACGGTCTCCTCCTCCGGGCGCGCGTTGAAGACCAGCACCCCCTGCTCGTTGTAGATGTGCAGGCTGAGGTTGAGGTGGGCGCCGGCCCGCAGGTTCCAGTATTCGAACTCGATGACGAACGGTGTCGTGACGAAGATCGGATCTTCCGCGCCGCCCTGCTCGGGGCGCACGCGGGCCCGGCGGATGCGCACGAGATCGTTGCCCGGAGCAAGGTCGGGCTCAGGCCAGAGGTGGTCGTTGAGCACCGAGAGCGACGTCGCCAGATAGCCCGAGATCACCTCGGAGGGCGCGCCGTCGGCCGCGCACCGGCCGGCCTCCAGCCAGATCGCGCGACTGCACAAGCTCTCGATCGCCGCCATGTTGTGACTGACGAAGAGAACCGTACGCCCGCTTCTGGCGGCGTCACCCATCTTGCCCATGCATCGCTTCTGGAACGCCGCGTCGCCGACGGCGAGCACCTCGTCGACGATCAGGATGTCCGGTTCGAGATGTGCGGCCACCGCGAACGCAAGCCGCGCGTGCATCCCCGTCGAATAGCGCTTCACGGGCGTGTCGATGAAGCGCTCCACGCCGGCGAATCCCACGATCTCGTCGAACTTCCGGTCGATCTCCGCTCGGCGCATCCCGAGGATGGCGCCGTTCAGAGTTATGTTCTCGCGACCGGTCAGCTCTGGGTGAAACCCGGTTCCCACCTCCAGCAGGGCACCGACGCGACCGGTGATGTCCGCGTGTCCCCGCGTCGGCTCGGTGATGCGCGAGAGGATCTTCAGAAGGGTGCTCTTGCCGGCTCCGTTGCGCCCGATGATGCCGAGC
>DASZOA010000101.1:0-8411 GCA_035551055.1 Solirubrobacteraceae bacterium | reverse complement strand
GCGCGCACCGGCCTCGGCGGCGCGGTGGTTCGCCGCTGCGCTGCGGCTGCTGCCCGAGGCGGGCGGTCGGCCCGAGCAGCGCGTCGAGCTGTCGGCGGCGCTCGCCGACTCGCTGGCTGCGGTCGGGCGGCTCGAGGAGAGCCGCTCGACGCTGCTGGCGTTGCTCGAGCAGGTGCCGGCCGAGGCGACGGCGCTGCGCACCAGGCTCATCGGCGCGTGCGCGACGATCGAGGACCTGCTGGGACGCCACGCCGACGCCGGCGCGCGCTTGCGGCGCGCGCTGGGGCAGCTGTCGGACCGCAGCTCACCCGAAGCGGTGGCGCTCGAGCTCGAGCTCGCGATCAACGCGTTCTATAAGGGCGACTACGCGCGGATGCGCGAGTACGCCGAGCACGCCCTCGCACGCGGTCGCGCGCTCGACGAGCGCGCGCTGACGGCCGCGGCGACGGCGACCGTCGCGCTGGCGTCGACGTTCGTCGGCGATATCGCCGCCGGACGCGCCCATGCCGAGGATGCCGCGCAGCTCCTCGACGCGCTCTCGGACGCCGAGCTCGCGACGCGGCTCGACGCACCGTGCTACCTCGCGTGGGCCGGGCTCTACCTCGAGCGCTACGGGGAATCGCTGCGTCACAGCGCACGGGGCATCGCAGTTGTGCGCGCAACCGGGCAGGGCCAGTTCCTGCCGCAGATGATCCAAGCGCAGGCGGGCAGCACCGTGTTGAGCGGACGCTTGGCCGAGGCCGCCGAGAACGAGGAGCGCGCCGTCGAGGCCGCCCGGCTGACCGGCAATCCGCAGTCGCTGATCTGGGCGCTCATGAACTACGCGCACGCGATGGTCGCGCGCGACGCGACGATCGCCCTGCGCGCGGCCGAGGAGAGCGTCGAGCTCATGCACGGACTCGAGGACAACGCGATCTTCACGATGGCGAGATCGGTGCACGCGATGGTGCTCGGCGAGCTCGGCGACTGCGAGCGCTGCGCCGTCGGGCTGCTCGCCGCCGCGGGCGGGATCGGACTGCCCGCGATCCCGCCGACCTGGAGGCCGTTCTTCTACGACGTCCTGACACGCGCCGAGCTGGAGCTCGGACGGGTGGACGCGGGGGACGAGGCGGCGGCGCAGGCGGAGGATCTCGCGCACGGGCTCGGCATGAAGCTGCCGCAGGGCTGGGCGCAGCGCGCGCGCGCCCGGGTGCTGCTCGCGGCCGGCGATCGGCATGCGGCCGCCGATCTTGCGCTCGCGTCCGCCGCGGGCGCCGCCGCCGTCGGCGCGCACGTCGAGGTGGCGCGTTCGTGGGCGCTCTGCGGCACCGCGCTGCTCGACGCCGGCGAGCGCGAGCGCGCCCTGGCCAAGCTGCAGGCGGCCGCCGCGCAATTCGACTCCTGCGGGGCCAACCGGCTGCGCGACGAGGTCGAGCGCGAGCTGCGCCGGCTCGGCCGGCGCTTTCAGCGACGCGCGCCACGAGGCGACCGGGGGGTCGGTGCGCTGAGCGCGCGCGAGTTCGAGATCGCGCAGCTCGTGACCGCACGAAAGACGAACCGCGAGATCGCGGCCGAGCTCTTCCTGAGCGAGAAGACGGTCGAGACGCACCTGCGCAACATCTTCGGGAAGCTCGGCGTGTCGTCGCGGCGAGCGGTCGCACATGCGCTGGAGCAGGTTCGGCAGCCGGCGCCGGGCTCGCCGATTTCGGGTCCCCGAGACTGGTGAGCGACGGGCGGCCGCGCCGTGAGCCCCGGCAACTTCCTCGGTCTCGACGAGCGGCATTCGAGCTTCGCCGCCGCGCGCGTTCTCGTGCTGCCGCTCGAGCTCGAGGCGACGGTCAGCTACGGCGCGGGGACCGCGCGCGGGCCGGCGGCGATCATCGAGGCCTCCCAGCAGGTCGAGCTGTACGACCGCGAGCACGACGACGAGCCGGCGCTCGAGTACGGCGTCCACACGCTCGAGGCGCCGCAGCTGGCGGCCGACGATCCGGCGGCGGCGGTCGGGCAGAGCGCCGCGGCGGTCGCCGCGGCCGCGACGAGCGGCAGGCTCGTCGTCGCGCTCGGCGGCGAGCACACGGTCAGCGTCGGCGTCAGCCGCGGCCTGCTCGAAGCGATCGACGGGCCCCTGAGCGTCGTGCAGATCGACGCGCACTGCGATCTGCGCGAGACGTACGAGGGCTCGCGCTACAGCCACGCCTGCGTCGCGCGGCGGATGCTCGACGACCCGCGCGTCGAGCAGGTGCTGCAGCTCGGCGTGCGCTCCGTCGCCGGCGAGGAGGTCGCGTTCGCGCGCGAGCACCCCGAGCGCGTGCGGGTGTGGTGGGCGGAGGAGGTCCGCGAGGGCGCCTGGCGCGAGGAGCTGCGCGACAGGCTCGAGGGCCGCCGCGTGCACCTGACGATCGACGTCGACGGCCTCGATCCCGCGGTGGTGCCGGCGACCGGCACGCCCGAGCCCGGCGGGCTGACGTGGGACCAGGCGCTCGACGTCATCCGCACGACCGCTCGCAGCGCCTCGGTCGCCGGCGTGGACTGCGTCGAGCTGGCGCCGCAGCCGGGCCTGCACGTCGCCGACTACGCCGTCGCGAAGCTCGTGTACAAGACCATCACCTACGCCATGATCGGAGGCTGAGCCGCGATGCAGCACGCGCGGGAGGTCAAGCGGTTCATCCGTCACCACTACCGGCACTTCAACGCGGCTGCGCTGATCGATGCGGCCGAGGCCTACGTCGAGCTCGTCTCCGACGGCGGGCGGATGCTGGTGACGCTGGCAGGCGCGATGAGCACCGCCGAGCTCGGGATCTCGCTCGCCGAGATGATCCGCGCCGACAAGGTGCACGCGATCTGCTGCACCGGCGCCAACCTCGAGGAGGATGTCTTCAACCTCGTCGCGCACGACCACTACGTGCGCGTTGCCAACTACCGCGAGCTGACGCCGCAGGACGAGCAGGCGCTGCTCGAGCGCCACCTCAACCGCGTCACCGACACCTGCATTCCCGAGGAGGAGGCGATCCGCCGCATCGAAGGCGCGATCCTCGACGAGTGGGTGCGGGCCGACACGGCGGGTGAGCGCCTGTTCCCGCACGAGTTCGTCTACCGCATCCTGCGCAGCGGGCGGTTGGAGCCCCACCACCAGATCGACCCGAAGGACTCGTGGCTCGTGGCCGCCTGCGAGCGGGACCTGCCGATCTTCGTGCCCGGCTGGGAGGACTCGACGAGCGGCAACATCTACACGTCGCACTGCCTCAAAGGCACGATCGGCGACGTGCACACCGTGCGCACCGGGGTCGAGTACATGATGGCCCTGACCGACTGGTACCGCGGGCAGTCGAGCGATCGCCCGGTCGGCTTCTTCCAGATCGGAGGCGGCATCGCCGGCGACTTCCCGATCTGCGTCGTGCCGATGCTCCGCCAGGACATGGAGCTTGCCGACACGCCGCTGTGGAGCTACTTCTGCCAGATCAGCGACTCGACGACGAGCTACGGCTCGTACTCCGGCGCCGTGCCAAACGAGAAGATCACCTGGGAGAAGCTGTCGATCGACACGCCGCGCTTCGTGATCGAGTCCGATGCGACGATCGTCGCGCCGCTGATCTTCGCCTACGTGCTCGGCGACGACTGACGCCGCTCGCGCACGAGCCGCTCGGCGAGTCCGGCGCTGACCTGATGTCCGGTGACGGCCTCGATGAACGCCTCGGGCTCGATCGCGAAGAGCTGCGCGTCGGTGAGCGCCGTGACGGTCGCCGTGCACGGCACGCCCGCGAGCAGCGAGATCTCGCCGACTCCGTCGCCACGGGCGACGCTCGCGATCGGCACCGCCGCGCGCGAGACCTCGAGCAGGCCGTCGGCGACGACGTAGTACCGCTCGCCGACCTGACCTTCGCGGATGATGCAGTCGCCGGCGCCCACGGCGACCGCGATCATCTCCCGCGCGAGGCGCTCGAGCACCGGCGCGGGCAGCGCCGCGAACAACGGGTGCGAGCGCAGCAGCGAGATCTCGACGACCGGGACGTCGGCGCGCGCGTCGACCGTGCTCAGCCGCGACCGCGCGACGGCGAGCATCACCGGCAGCAGCACCGCGAGGCCGGCCACCGCGGCCCCGGGTCCGAGCGCTGCGATCAGCAGCGGCGCCAGGATCGCGCCAAGCGCAAGACCGGCCGCGTCGAGCGTCTCGAGCACGCCGAAGACGCCCGCCAGGACGTGCGTCGGCGCGCTGCGCTGCAGCAGCGTGCGCGCCGCCACGTCGAGCACCACGCGTCCCGCGCCCGCCAGCGCCAGCAGGGCGAACGCGCCGAGCGCCGTCGGCCACAGTCCGAGCGCGAGCAGCGCGACCGACCACGTCGCCGAGGCGGCGACGAGCGCCGGCGCCAGGCGCCGGCGACCGACGAGCCGCACGGTGATGAGGATGCCGATCACGCCGCCGGCCCCGAAGGCGGCGTTCAGATAGCCCGCGCCGGAGCCGCCGAGCCCCAGCACGTCGATCGCGAGCACGACGAAGAGCACGTCGAGCGCGCCGATCAGGACGAACTGCATCGCCAGCACGCCGACGAGCAGTCGCGCCTGCGCGTCGTCCTGAACCGCTCGCAGGCCGGCGAGCATGTCCGAGACCGCGCTTGTGCGACCATCGCCGACTGCTCCGGCGCCGGCCGGCCCGCGGACGGGGGCGACGAGCGCCGCCGCGACGAGGACGAGCGCGGCCATGACGGCGAACACCGTGCCCGGGACGCTGACGGCCAGCAGGACGCCGGCGACGGCCGGCGCGGCGAGCAGGCTCACGCTCTCGATCCAGCCCAGCACGACGTTCACCGACGTCAGCTCGTCGAGCCCGCGGACGAGAGCGGGGACGAGCGCCGCGTGCGCCGGGCGCGTGATCGTCGTCGCGCTCGCGGCCACGGCGGCGAGCGCGAGCACGACGCCCGGCGATGCGTCGGCGAACAGCGCGAGCGCGGTGACGCTCATCGCCGCCGCCTGGGCCACGTACCCGGCGGTGAGCACGCGTGCCGGCGCTTGGCGATCGGCGAGCCGGGCGGCGAAGGGCGCGAAGAGGCCCGACGGAATCAGCTGCACGACGGCCGCGAGGCTGGCCGCCGGAGCGCCTCCGTAGCGGTAGGCGTAGACGAGCAGCGCGATCCAGACGCCCCACTCCGCGGCGTTGAAGGCCGCGTAGGCGACCCCGATGCGGCGCAGGTCGGCCTTGCCGAACATGAGCCGCAGCACCTTCCGGATGCCCGCGCGCTGGCGCACGTTCGCAGGCTCTCACGCGCCGCGGTCGCGGGTCAGCTCGATCCCGCGCGCCGCCCGCCGCACGCGCGCGGCGCGCTCAGCGCCGGTTGCGCTCGAGGCGCTCGAGTCCGACGCGGCGGATCCGGCGCGCGATCGGAGGGTGGTCGCGCGCGATCTCGTTCATCGAGCCGCCCGGGAAGGTCAGCAGCGTCGTCGGCTGCAGCGTGCGCACCGACGCGACGCGCGGGTAGCCGTAGCCGCCGCCCCAGTCCAGGGCCGCCAGCTCGCCGAAGAACTCGCCGCTGGAGAGCTCGGCCACGCGCTCGTCGCCGACGAGAACCTCGACGCGTCCTTCGAGGATGACGTAGAAGTCGATCGCCGCCTCCCACTGCTCGACGACCCGCTCGCCCTCCCCGCGGAGGTCGATCCGCCCCAGGGCGGCGATCCGCTCGAGGTCGCGCTCGGCGAGCTGCTCGAACAGCGCCAGACCCGAGATCGTCTCGACGGCCACGCCGCGCCGGCCGCCACCGCCGGTACGCCGGCGCAGCGGCGTCGCGCGGACCAGGTCGTCGCGCTGGTAGGCGGCGACGCTGCCCGCCGCCGCGCGCGCGCCGAGCGCCGTCGGCTCGGCGCTCTCGAAGAAGTCGATCACGCGGTCGACGTCGGCGGCGCCGGTGGTGTGGTTGAGCACGCACACGCGCAGCGCGTAGCGCCCGTTGAGCGTCGTCGACGACACGAGCCCGAGCCCGCTCTGCTCCAGCGCGACGACGAGCCCCGCGTTGTGGCCGTCGACGTCGTCGTCGGCCGCGTCGGGAAAGCGGCGGCGAAAGCAGACGACGCCGAGCGATGGCGGCGCCATCAGATCCAACGCCTCGCTGGCCTCGACGCGCTCGCGCACGCGCTCTGCGAGGTCGAGCGATCGATCGATCGCCGCCGCGAACGCGTCGACGCCGAAGTACTGCAGCGACGCCCAGACCTTCAGCGCCCGCGAGCTGCGCGTGAGCTGCACGCCGCGGTCGGAGAGGTTGATCTCGTCGCCGGCGAAGGAGTCCTGCAGGTAGTCGGGCGTCATCTGGAAGGCCGTGCGCAGGACCGCGTCGTCGCGCACGAGCAGCGCACCGCACTCGTAGGGCTGGTAGAGCCACTTGTGCGGGTCGAGCGTGACCGAGTCGGCCGCGTCGATCCCGCGCAGCAGCTGTCGCCCGCGCTCGGTCAGCACCGCGAAGCCGCCGTAGGCCGCGTCGACGTGCAGCCACACCCCGCGCTCTCGGCACAGCTCCGCGAGCGCGCCCAGCGGGTCGATCGCGCCGGTGTTCGTCGTGCCCGCCGTCGCCGAGACGAACAGCGGCCGGCGGCCGGCGCGGACGTCGGCGTCCATCGCCGCGGCCAGGACGTCCGGATCGAGCCGGAACCGATCGTCGCTCGGGAGCACGCGAAGCTGCTCGGGACGGAAGCCGAGCACGCGTGCCGCGCGCGCGAGCGACGAGTGCGCCTGATCGGACACGTAGCCGACGAGGTCGTCGGACATGCCGCCGACCAGCGTCTCGCGCGCGCACGCCAGCGCCGTGAGGTTCGCCGCCGAGCCGCCGCCGAGCAGGACGCCGCCGGCGCCGGCGGGATAGCCGATCCACTGCTTGAACCAGCCGAGCACCTCGAGCTCGAGCTGCGTCGGCCCCGCCGACTCCATCCAGGAGCCGGCGTAGATGTTGCAGGCGCTGGCGATGAAGTCGCCGAGCGCTCCGGGCCACGTCCCGGAGAACGGGATGAACGCGAGGAAGCCGGGGTGGTCGCCGCGACTCATGAACGGCAGCACGTCACGCTCGAGCCGGTCGAGGATCGCGTCGAAGTTCTGCCCTGAGGCCGGCGGCGGTCGCGACAGGCGATCGCGCATCTCCTGCGGCGACGCGCGGCGCAACGGCGGAATCGACGGGTCGCACAGCCGCCGCACGAGCATGTCGACGGTGCGGTAGCCGTACGCCCGCATCGCCTCGCGATCGACCGCGAGCGGGTCGCCGTTGCGGTCTGCCTCACGCACTGCGCGTGCATCGTCACAGGCACGCGCCCGCACCGCAACGTGCGCTTTTTCAGAGCGCAGAGACCCACGAAATCCGCGCGTCGTGCTGTCGCGCCGATCAGCGGCTCGGCGGCGGGTCCGGGCGTCGCTGCTGAACGGGCTCCATCAGAAACGCAACGCGCACCGGGTTGACCCACGTGGCGATCGGCTGCTCGCTCACCGGCGCCGGTATGCGGCTGAGCTTGACGAGCCCGTCCGCCTCGTCGAGCAGGCTCGCCACCTCCGCCGGGTCCTCCTCGACGATGACGTAGTCGCCGCCGAGCCCGGAGAACGCGATCAGCGTTGCCACTTCACGTTCCCGGTCGCAAGGCGGGCAGCGGCGCTGGCGCGGTTCGAGCTGCTGACGCGAGCCGCCTCATCGGCAGAGCAGTGTAAGCGGCAGCGAGCGGCCCCGCCCGAGCGCGCCGTGGTCGGAGGACGGCGACGCGAAGCTCGGGGCGGCCGCGGCTCGGGCCCTGCTGGACGCCTACCGCGAGCCGACCAGGCGGTCCCGACGGGCTCGAGCGCCTCGTCGAGATGCTGTCCTAGCGGATCCTGATGTCGAGCCCGAGCAGGAGCAGCGGCCAGAGCAGGACGGCCAGCAGCGCCGAGAGGAGCCGCCCGAACGTCGTCAGGTGGTCGAAGTAGTCGTTGGCGACGGCGACGAGGACGCCGAGCACCAGGTAGATCGCTCCGGCGATGCCCGATCCGTACGCCGGCGCGTAGCCGTATCTGTCGTAGGCGTGATAGCGCATGCCGTACCGATACCCGCCGTCGGCTGCGCGACGGCCGGCGTCGACGGATGTCCGAGCGGCCGCTCGGCGCCGGGAGGTCGGGCGATGGCGAGGACTATGTCCCGCGGGGCGCGGGCAGCCCGTGGCGCCGGCGGTGCTCGCGCAGCGCCGCCGTCTGGGAGGTGCGCAGTCGCAGGTCGCTGAGCGGCTTGGCGGTGCAGACGAGCGCGAAGCCGGCCTCCTCGTCGGCCGCGTAGTAGCGGCGGGCGTCGGAGTGGTCGAGCCTGCCCTCGATCACGCGTACGGCGCAGGCGAGGTCCCAGCCCTGCTCGCAGAGGCTGCGCAGGCTGAGCCCCGCGCGCCGCGCGGCGTCGAGGACGTGCTCATCGGCGCCGCACGAGATCGCTGTGGTGCTGCCGTCGTGG
>DASZOA010000100.1:0-10668 GCA_035551055.1 Solirubrobacteraceae bacterium | reverse complement strand
GGCGAGCGGCCGCGCTCGGTCCAGCGCGAGCTCATGGTCCTCCACGCCGCGCGCGCGAGCGAGGGCACGCAGGCGGGCGAGGAGTAGCGGCGGCGCGCCAGCGCGTGATCCGGCCGCCGGCCGGACACGCTATGCCCGTGCATGTCAACTCGAGACCGGAGGCCGTGTCCGTGACCGACTCAGCCCTGCGCGAGCTCGCAGACGATCCGTCGTCGCGCAAGCGCTTTTTCAAGATGCTCGGCGGTGCCGGCGCGGCCGGCGCCTTCGCCGTCGTCCTGGCCGCCTGCGGCGACGAGGAGGAGAAGAACGACCAGCCGCCGGCGGCGGCGGCGATCGACAACGACAGGTCCGACGTCGAGATCCTCAACTACGCGCTGACGCTCGAGTACCTCGAGGCCGAGTTCTACGACGAGGTCGTCGCCAGCGGTCTCGTCAAGGACAGGATGGTCTCCGACCTGGCCAAGCAGTTCGGCGACACCGAGCAGGAGCACGTCGACGCGCTCAAGGCGACGATCTCCAAGCTCGGCGGCACCCCGGTCGAGGCGCCCAGGACGAAGTTCGGGCCGACGCTCGAGAAGGGCCTGAAGGAGGTCCTCAACACCGCCGCCACGATCGAGAACCTCGGCGCCGCCGCGTACCTCGGGCAGGCCGGCTCGATCAAGAACAAGGAGGTGCTCGCCGCCGCGCTGTCGATCCACTCGGTCGAGGCGCGCCACGCCGCCGCGCTCAACCGGCTCGTCCGCCGCGGCTTCGAGGGCGGCGGCGACCTGGCCGGGTCGATTCCCAACGGCGCCTTCGCCAAGCCGATGGACATGGACGCCGTCAACAACGCCGTCAAGCCCTTCCTGGCCTAGTGCGTCCTCTGCGAACGTTGCACCCGATCACGAAAGCGAGACAGCAGATGGCATCATCGCGACTGGTCGCTCCCGAGCTGGCCACCATCGAGGTTCACGGCATGACGCGCGAAGCGTTCCTCATGCGCTCCACGCTCGCCGCCGGCGCCGCGTACGGGGCGCTGTCGGCCACCGGGCTGATCTCGTCGGCGCTGGCGGAGTCCGGCGGCGGCGACGTCGAGATCCTCAACTTCGCGCTCACGCTGGAGTACCTCGAGGCCGAGTTCTATACCCGCGCCGCCGGGCAGGTGAAGGGGCTGTCGGGCTACGAGCGCGACCTCACGGGCGAGCTGCGCGACAACGAGTCCGAGCACGTCGACGCGCTCACCGCGACGATCAAGGACCTCGGCGGCACGCCGGCGTCCAAGCCGACGTTCGACTTCGGCGACGCCTTCGGCAGCCGCGCGTCGTACCTGAAGACCGCCAACATCCTCGAGGACACCGGCGTCAGCGCCTACAACGGCGCCGCTCCGGCGATCGAGTCCACGGAGGTGCTCGCCGCGGCGGGCAGCATCGTCCAGGTCGAGGCGCGCCACGCGGCGCTCATCCGCCTCGTACGCGAGGCCCCGCCCGCGCCGCTCGCGTTCGACAAGGCCAGCGAGATGGAGGCGGTGCTGGAAGCGGTCAAGCCCTTCATCAAGGGGTGACCCGCGCGTCTACCAGTGGACGCCCTTCATGATGTTGGCCATCGCGATCTGCTCGACGCTGGCGCGCTCGGCCTCGTCGGGGGCCTTCTGGCCCTTGGAGGCCGCCGAGTCGGGGAAGATCTTGTAGGCCATGTGGAGGATCTGGTCCATGACCTTCGGCGCGAGCGCGTGCAGCACCTCGCCGGCGGTGCCGAGGCGCGTGTTGATCTCCTTCGGGCGCGAGCGGATCGCCTCGCAGATGAGGTCGGCCGCCTCCTCGGGGCTGATCGTCGGGAAGTGCTCGTAGAGCTTCGTCGGGGCGATCATCGGCGTGCGCACGAGCGGCATGTGGATCGTCGTAAAGGTGATCCCGTCGCCGACGACCTCCGACGAGACCACCCGCGTCCACGCATCCAGCGCCGACTTCGACGCGACGTAGGCGCTGAAGCGCGGCGGGTTGGTCTGCACGCCGATCGAGGAGATGTTCACGACGTGGCCGCGCCCGCGCTCGCGCCAGTGCGGCAGCAGCGCCATGACCATGCGGATCGCGCCGAAGTAGTTGAGCTGGACGGTGCGCTCGAAGTCGTGGAAGCGGTCCTCGCTGAGCCTGATCGAGCGGCGGATCGAGCGGCCGGCGTTGTTGACGAGGTAGTCGACGGCCGGGTGGTCGGCGAGGATCCGCGCGACGACGTCGTCGATCGCCTCCATGTTCGACAGATCGGCGGTGTAGACGTGCGCCGTGCCGCCCGCCGCCTCGATCTCGTCGCACAGCAGCTCGAGCTTCTCCAGGCCGCGCGCGACGAGCAGCGGGATGCCGCCGGCGGCCGCGACCTTCAGCGCCGTGGCCCGCCCGATGCCGCTCGAGGCGCCGGTGATGATCACCGTGCGCCCGTTGATGATGTGCTCGAACGAGCGGTCCTTGAAGAGGTCGGGGTCCAGCGAGCGCTCCCAGTAGTCCCACAGCCTGTCGGCGTACGCGTCCAGCTCGGGCACCGCGATCCCAGAGCCGGCGAGCGCGCGCTCGGTGTCACGCGTGTCGAACTGCGGTCGCAGCGTCATGTGCCCGAGCACCTCCTCGGGGATGCCGAAGTCGGCGAGCACGGTGCGGCGGATGTCGCGCAGCTGGGGGAGCCGCAGGAGCATCGACAGCGTCCCCTTCGGCAGCGCGTCAGTCAGGCGCTTGTCGACGCGGAGCGCGAGCCGGGGCGCGTGCGCCGCCTTCGCGAACGCGTTCAGCGCCTCCCCGACGCGCATCGGCCTGGGATTGGTCAGGTGGAAGGCCTGGAAGTCCAGCCCCCGCCGGTGGGCGATGTGGTCGATCGCGCGCGCGACGTAGTCGACCGGCACGAGGTTCGTGTAGCCGAGCTCCGGGCCGACGAGCGGAAACCACTCCGGCAGCGCGAAGCGAACCTTCTGGATCGCCTTGAAGAAGTAGTAGGGGCCGTCGATCTTGTCCATCTCGCCCGTCTGCGAGTGGCCGACGACGATCGCCGGCCGGTACACGCGCCAGGGCACCTTCGCCTGCTCGCGGACGATCTTCTCGGCCTCGAACTTCGTCCGGTGATAGGCCGACGGCAGGCGCTGGCCCTCGTCGAACATGTCCTCGCGGAACAGGCCCTTGAACTCGCCGGCGACGGCGACCGACGAGACGTGATGCAGATGCCCGGCCGACAGCTCGTTGGCGAGGTCGACGGCGTGCCGCGCGCCGACGACGTTGAGGCGCTCGTTGAGCTCGGCGGGCGCGGTCATGTCGTAGATCGCGGCGAGGTGGAAGACGTGCTCGATCTGCCCGCGCAGCGCGGCGACCTGCTCGTCTGACAGGCCCAGCAGCGGCTGCTGGAGGTCGCCGGCGACCGGCTTGACGCGCTCGGCGGCGGCGGCGCCCCAGCGCTCGACGAGCGCGTCGAGGCGGTCCCGCGAGCCCTCGCGGACGAGCACGTGGACGTCGCCGTCGCGCTCGAGCAGCCGCTCGACGAGATGGCGGCCGATGAACCCCGTCGCGCCCGTCACGAGATAGGCCATCGGTCTCCTGTCCGGCGCCGGCGGTTGCGCTACCAGCCGCCGGGGGCCTGCTCGCGCCGCTTGGCCTCCGCCTTGCGCCGGTCCTTGCGCCTGTCGAGGCCGGCCTGGATCAGCGACATGACGAAGATGAACAGCGGAAAGAAGACGATCAGTAGGAAGCCCGCGTTCGTGATGATCTTGTCGTCGGTCTCGCCCCACCAGCCCTCGCCGCCATCGTGCGCGAAGGCCGGCGCCGCCGCGACGAGCAGCGCGGTGGCGGCGACGACGACGCTGACGGGCAGGCGGTGAAGCACGCGCCGTAGTCTATTGACGCCTGCGCTGGATCGCACGGCTAGCGGGTAGTCCCGGCCGGACATGGAACGCGACGACGAGACCGACGAGGAGGTCGATTTCGTGACCCGTCAGGAACGAGAGGCGGCGGAGGAGGCGCGCGCGATCGGCGGCTCCGGGCCCGACGTCGGCGGCGTCGATCCCGAGGAGACGCTCGACGAGGCGATGCGGCCGGTGTACGAGGCGGGCGGCGGCGAGGCCGAGGGCTTCGAGCTCGCCGAGCGCGACCTCGTCCGCAACGCGTCGCACGATGACGGCGAGGCGTTCCCCGAGCTCGACGGGTTCACGCCCGAGCGCGAGTCCGACCGCTCGAGCGCGGAGTTCGGCGAGGCCGACCAGGAGGAGCCGCCGGACCTCTAGTGGGCGGCCCACCCGCGGCGCCCGGTGCGGGCATGCGGGATCGCAGACGGGCGGCGTCGCTTCGCAGGCAGCCGCCGGACGCGCGACGTCTGACCGCGCCGCAACGGGGTACGGGACGGCGTGAAGCCCATACCGCGAAGCACCGATCAAGGGGGCCCATCATGAGCACCGAGGGCACAGCCGACGCACCCTACGAGGTCTCGATCGAGGGACACACCCATCCCTGGGGCAGGGACACGATCTCGGCCGCGGAGATCCGCGAGATCGGCCAGATCCCCGACGACTGTGACGTCGTGGCCGTCAACTTGGCGGACGGGGAGGAGCACGTCCTCGCCGAGGACGCCGTCCACGAGGTGCCGCCGCTCGAGCCCGGCAAGCCGACCGTGAAGCGCGTGAACTTCAAGCGCGCCGAGTGACGGTCGCGAGCGCGACGGCGCGGCGGGCGGGCGCGCCGTTGCTGCTCGCGATCGCCCTCGCCGCCGGATGCGGCCCCGTCGGCGAGCGCACCGTCACCATCGAGCAGCCGGGCGCCGGTGCGACGCGCGACGAGGAGGTGCCGCAGACCGAGGTGCGGGCGGGCGACTGCGCGAACGCCGACAGGCGCCCGACGGAGGAGAACCTGTCCCTGATCGAGCAGGCGACGCGCTGCCTGGTCGACGCCGAGCGCGTCAAGCGCGACCGCTCCCCGCTCGCGGCGGACGCGCAACTGCGCGAGGCCGCCCGCGCGAAGGCCGGCGACATGGTCGAGCAGCGCTACTTCGCGCATGCGGGGCCCGACGGGCGCGAGGTCCACGACTGGGTCGGGCCGACCGGCTATCTCGAGGGGAGCGCGAGGATCGGCTTGGGCGAGAACCTCGGTTGGGCGAGCGAGGGCGCTGCCACGCCGCTGCAGCTCGTCGAGGGCTGGATGAACAGCGCCTCGCACCGGCGCAACATCCTGCGCGCGCAGTGGCGGGACACCGGGGTCGGAGTCGTGCTCGGCGCGCCCCGCGAGGAGGGCGGCGGCGGCGCGACGTACGTGCAGATGTTCGGACGCAAGTGACGCCGGGGGGTCGAAGCGACTACGCGACCGCGGCGGCGGAGCGCGGGCGCTCGCGCGCGGCGTCGACCGGCTGGCCGGCGATCTGGCCGCCGGCACAACCCGCGCACGGCACGTCGCGGCGCGGGTTTCGCACGAACGCGAAGCCGAGGATCCCGCCGAGTCCGACGAGGGCGGCGCTGATGCCCATGCCGGTGTGGAAGGCCGCGGTCGACGCGGCCTGGGTCGCACGCGCGACGACGGCAGCCTCGCCCGCCGCCAGCGCGGAGACGTCCGCCTGCGCGAGTGCGCGCTCCTGCGCGCTCGCCACGACCGCTCGGCCCGCGGCCGACAGCGACGAGACGTCGACGCGCTCGCGCAGCGCGGTCGAGAACTGCGCGGCGACGACGGCGCCGAGCGCGGCGACGCCCAGCAGCCCGCCGGCGCGCGCGATCGCGTTGTTGACGCCCGATGCGATCCCCGCGTGCGCCTCGTCGGCGTCGGCCAGCACGGTGGCCGTCAGCGGAGCGACCGTCGCCGTCAGGCCCAGCGAGAAGACGACGAGCGCGGGCAGCAGCTCGCGGACGTAGTCGACCTCGGCGTCGAGCCGCAGCAGCGCCAGCAGGCCGGCGGCGGCGAGCAGCGGGCCGACGCCCATGAACAGCCGCGGCCCGATCCGGTCGGCGAGCATGCCCGCGCGCTTGGACAGCAGGAACATGACGATCGTCGTCGGCAGCGTCGCCAGGCCGGCCTCGGTCGCGGTGTAGCCGGCGACCTGCTGCAGGAACAGGACGAGGTAGAAGAACAGGATCGACAGGCCCGCGTACATCGCGAGCGTCTGCGCGTTGCCGGCGGCGAAGTTGCGTCGCGCGAAGAGCTGCAGCGGCAGCATCGGATCGTCGGTCCGCGCCTCGCGGACGACGAACAGGCCGATGAGCAGCGCGCCGGTGAGGCCCGGCACGATGACGCTCGCGTCGCCCCAGCCGTGGTCGGGCTGGCGGATCAGCGCGAGCGTCGGCCCGGCCAGGCCGAGGAAGGAGAGCATCCCGCCGGGCCAGTCGACCGGCGGGTGAGCGGCCGCGGGCGGGCGCTGCGGCACGGCCGCCGCCACGAGCAGCAGCGTCACGACGACGAACGGCACGTTGATCGCGAAGATCCAGCGCCACGACGCCGCGTCGATCAGCTGGCCTCCGACGAGCGGTCCGAGCACTGCGGCGATCCCCGACCAGGCCGTCCACGACCCGACGGCGCCGCCGCGCTGGGCGGGGGGGAACGCGGTGACGATCACCGCCAGCGCGCTCGGCGTCAGCAGCGCGCCGAAGACGCCCTGCAGGACGCGGCCGGCGACGAGCACCCCGATCGCCGGCGCGAGCGCGCACACGAGCGAGCTCAGGCCGAAGCCGAGCACGCCGAGGCCGAACACGCGCCGCTCGCCGAAGACGTCGCCGAGCGAGCCGCCGATGAGGATCAGCGCCGCGAGCGCCAGCAGGTAGCCGTTGACGATCCACTGCTGGCTCGCCAGCCCGCCGCCGAGGTCCTCCTCGATCGCCGGCAGCGCGACGCTGACGACGGTCGCGTCCAGCCCGACGACGAACGACCCCATGATCGCCGCGAGCAGGCTCAGGCGCTGGGTGCGGGTCATCCGCGCGCTCTCAGGCGCAGCCGCGCCGGAACCGCTCGAGCGACGCCCGCGCGTCGGGCAGTTGCTGCGCCTTCGCGTCGGTCGCCGTCAGGATCCGCTCGGCCTCCTCGACGTCGTCCAGGGCGCCGCGCCGCAGCCCGCGCTCGAGCAGCGCCAGCGCGCGCTCGAACGCGTCGTAGACGTCGTAGGCGAGCTCGGGAGTGGTCAGGGCCCGCCGGCAGGCAGGCGTCAGCTGCGATCGCGCGATCACGCGGTCGGCGCGACGACCGAGGCGCTCGAAGCGCCGCACGCTCGCCCGGGCGTCCTCGATCGGGGCCAGGCAGGCGTCGCCGGTCTCGGCCTCGCAGCGGTCGATCCGCAGCAGCTGCTCGGTGAACTCGTTGACGACCGGGCACTGCCGCCGGATCGCGGCGAGCAGCGGATCGTCCTCGGCCAGCGCCTCGCACGCCGCGATCGCCGCCCTCGCCGCAGCCGCGAAGGCGCGCGGATCGACGTCCTCGTCGTCCTCGAGCTCGTCGATCGGCAGCGCCGCGACGTAGACGTCCTCGAGCGCCTCGAAGCGCTCCGGCCCGAGCCCCGAGGATGTCCCGGCGTTCGGCGCGGGCTCGGTCCGCCGGTCGTCCCCGCCGTCGCCGCACGCCGCCGGCACGAGGCAGACGGCCGCGGCGGCGAGCGCCGAGATCAGCCGTCGGGTCGCCCGCATCCGGTGAGTATGTCAGCGCCGTCGCCCCGCCTACCATGGATGCCGTGGCCGTCCTGATCGCCTCCGACCTCTCCAAGGACATGGCCGGCTCGCCGCTGCTGCGCGGCGTGTCGTTCAAGCTCGAGCGCCGCGACCGGCTGACGATCGCCGGGCGCAACGGCGCCGGCAAGACGACGCTGCTGCGGATGCTCGCGGGCGAGACGTCGGTCGACGGCGGGGAGCTGAGCTTCGAGAAGGGCTGCAAGGTCGCGCTGCACGACCAGCGCCCCCCGCGCCACCGGGAGCTGACGCTGCGCGACTACATCCTCAGCGGCTGCGGCGACCTGATCGCCGCCGAGGCCGACCTCGCGCGCCTGGCGCAGGAGATGGCCGACGGCAGCCAGGCCGCGCTCGACGCGTACGCCCGCGCCGAGGCGCGCCTCGAGCATGCGGGCGGCTGGACGTGGCGCGACCGCGCGACCGCGATGGTGCGCGGCCTGGGCTTCGGCGACGACGATCTCGATCGCCGGCTGGAGACGTTCTCGGGCGGCGAGCTCACGCGCGCATCGCTGGCGCGGGCGCTCGCGGGCGACCCCGATCTGCTGCTGCTCGACGAGCCGACGAACCACCTCGACATCGAGTCGCTGGAGTGGCTGGAGCGCACGCTCGTCTCGCTCGATGCCGCGATCGTGCTCGTCGCCCACGACCGCTGGTTCCTGGAGTCGGTCGGTACCGCGGTGCTCGAGCTCGAGGCCGGACGCGCGCGCTTCTTTCCGGGGACGTGGACCCAGTGGCGCAAGGAGCAGGCCGCGCGCGAGCTCGCGCTCGGTCGCGCGATCGGCAAGCAGCAGGCCGAGATCGCGCGCCTGGAGCGCTTCGTCGAGCGCTTTCGTGCGAAGGCGACGAAGGCGCGCCAGGCGCAGTCGCGCGTCAAGCGCCTGGAGAAGATCGAGCGCATCGAGCGCGACCCGCGCGACCGCGAGGCGCTGAAGTTCCAGTTCAAGGCGCCCGAGCGCAGCGGCCGCGTCGTGTTCGAGCTGGTCGGCGGGCGGATCGAGGTCGGCTCGGATCCGCCGAAGGTGCTGCTCGACGACGCCGAGATCTGGCTCGAGCGCGGCGAGCACGTCTCCCTCGTGGGTCCCAACGGGGCGGGCAAGACGACGCTGATCGAGGCGCTCGCGGGCCGGCACCCGCTGGCGGCGGGCAGGCTGTCGACCGGCCACAACGTCAAGCTCGGCCACCTGTCCCAGCACGCCGACGAGCTCAGCCGCGGGGTGGGTGGGGACGGGTTCCGGGCGCGCACGGTCCTGGAGGCCTGCTCGGTCCACACCGGTCTGCCGCCGAACAAGGCGCGCGCGCTGCTCGGACGCTTCCTGTTCAGCGGCGAGGAGGCCGACAAGCCGCTCGACGGGCTGAGCGGCGGCGAGCGGCGGCGGCTGTCGCTGGCGATCCTCGTCGCCTCGGGCGCCAACGTGCTGGTCCTCGACGAGCCGACGAACCACCTGGACCTCGACAGCCGCGAGGCGCTCGAGGACGCGCTGCTGGCCTTCGAGGGCGCGCTGCTGCTCGTCTCGCACGATCGCGCGCTGCTGGAGGCCGTCGGCACGCGCACGGTCGCCGTC
Organism: Solirubrobacteraceae bacterium; assembly: GCA_035551055.1. GTDB lineage: Bacteria > Actinomycetota > Thermoleophilia > Solirubrobacterales > Solirubrobacteraceae > CADCVQ01. The sequence goes on along the minus strand of DASZOA010000100.1, from coordinate 1,473 downwards.
GTCGACGGCACGCTGCGCTCCTATCTCGGCGGCTGGCAGGAGTACCTGCGCGCGCGCGAGGAGCAGCGCGCCGCCGTGCGCGGGCCGAAGGCGGGCCGGGCGGCGAAGGCGAAGCCTGCGGGCGCCGCGGCGCCGGCGCCGGCGTCCGCGCCGGCGCGCGTGCCGGTGTCCGCGCCGGGGCGCTCGCCCGTGTCCGCGCCGGCGCCCTCGCCGCGCGCGGCGAGGCGAACGGCCAAGCGCGCGCCGAAGCCCGCGCCGACCGGAGCGAGTTGCGCCGGCGAGCGCCTGGCCTCCACGACGGCGGCGACCGTCGCGGGCGGCGCCGACGGCAACGGCGACGGTCAGGCCGCGCCGCTGTCGAAGAACGCGCGCCGGCGCATCCGCGAGCTCGAGCGCGAGATCGAGCAGGCCGAGGCGGCGCTCGCGGCGCTCGAGGCCGAGCTGGCCGATCCCGCCGCCTGGTCGACCGCCGAGCGCGCGGCCGACGCCACCGAGCGCCACGCCGCCGCCAGGCGCGCCGTCGAGGAGGCGTTCGCGCGCTGGGAGGCCGCCGCCTCCTGAGCGGCTCTCGCTCCCGCCGCGGCGAGGCGCCCGGCTGAGGCGGGTCCGCGCAAAGTCGTCCGATCTTCGTCCCACCGCCGCGATCCCAGGTGGTAGAAGAGCACATGGCGACCCGGGCTGACAGGCGTCCGGCCTCCGACCCCGAGCCGGCGGCGGCGACCGTTCGCGACGACCGCGTCTTCAAGCAGACCCACGCGCTCGGGGCGTTCATCGTCCCGTTCCTGGTCGTAGCGTTCGTCGCGCTGTACTTCTTCCCGGGGGACACGAAGGACTACTTCGCCTGGGAGATCCACCCGGACATGACCCCGATGATCATGGGGGCGGGCTACATCGCGGGCGCGTACTTCTTCGCGCGCGTCTTCATCGAGAAGCGCTTCCACCGCATCCACGTCGGCTTCCTGCCGGTCACCTCGTTCACGGTCTTCATGGCAATCGCGTCGTTCTCGCACCTGGATCGCTTCATCACCGAGAACGCGGCGTTCTGGATCTGGATGGGGCTGTACGTGACGACGCCGATCCTCGTGCCGCTCGCCTGGCTCGCGAACCGCCGCACCGACCCCGGCACGCCCGAGGAGGGCGAGTCGCGGCTTTCGTCCCCGGTGCGCGGCGCGCTGCTCGCGGTGGGCGCGATCCAGACGCTCGTCGCGCTGTTTCTGCTCATGTCGCCGTCGACGATGATCGACGTCTGGCCGTGGGCGCTGACCCCGCTCACCGCGCAGACGCTCGGCGGCTGGTTCGCGCTGCCGGGCGTCACCGCGATCATGATGGGGCTCGACGGGCGGCCCAGCGCGATCCACATCACGCTGCACAGCCAGGTCATCGGGCTGGCGCTGATCCTGGTCGCCGCCGCCCGCGACTGGGGCAGCTTCGACACGTCCAACGAGCTCACGTACGTGTTCGTCGCCGGCCTCG
>DASZOA010000099.1:0-2293 GCA_035551055.1 Solirubrobacteraceae bacterium | reverse complement strand
GTCCTTCGTGTCGCCGACGAACACGGGCCGCTCGTCGTTGCGATGCCACTTCCAGCGCCCGCCCGGGAAGCGCCCGCGGCTGAGGATCATGAGGTTCACGAGCGGACCGCCGCGCAGAAAGCCCTTCTGAAACGGCTGGCGGGTGTTGCGCACCCGGTAGAGCTCCTCGCCGATGAGCGAGTCGTCGACGGCGTCCTCGTAGGACTCGAGCTCCCGGTCTCCGCGCCTGAGCGCCGCGTAGATCGCCTCGCCGGCGAGCTTGCCCGAGAGCACGGAGTGGTGCACGCCCTTGAACGAGACCGTGTCGACCATCCCCGCCGAGTCGCCGCACAGCAGCGCACCCGGCATCGTGAGCTTGGGCATCGACCACCAGCCGCCGCCCGGCAGCGCCTTCGCGCCCCAGCTGACGCGCTCGCCGCCCTCGAGGATGTCGCGCACGAGCGGGTGCAGCTTGAACTGCTGCAGCAGGTCGTGGACCGACGTCGTCGCGTCGGCGTAGTCGAGGTCGACGACGAAGCCGATCGAGACGAGGTCGTCGCCGGTCCTGACGTCCTTCATGGGGTACAGCCACGTGCCGCCGATCTGGCCGTACTTCGCCCGCACCTTCAGCGGCCAGGGGCCGACGGTGTGGATCAGGCGATCGAGCGGCTTGGGGACCTTCCAGACCTCCTTGACGCCGAGCTCCCAGACCTGCGGCTCGCGCCCCTCGGCGAGGCCGAACTCGCGGATCGCGGCGCCGGTCAGATGCCCCCAGCAGCCCTCCGCCAGCACGGTGAACCTCGCCTTGACGTCGGTGCCGGGCTCGAAGTTGCGCAGCTCCTCGCCCTCCTTGCCGCGGCCCTTGTCGCCCGAGCGCACGCCGACGACCGCGCCGTCGTCGACGATGAGCTGCGTCGCGGCCGTCTCCGTCAGGACGTACGCGCCCGCCTCCTCGGCGACGCGCTGCTGGTAGCGGGCCAGCGCCGCCACGGAGACGACCTCGTTGCCGTGATTGCGAAACGGCGGCGGCGTCGGGATCCTGATCGCGCGCCTGGCGTTCGGCACGAGGTAGACGGCCTCCTTGTCGACCGCGCCGAACGCGAAGCCCTCCTGGCGCCAGTCCTCGCGCGTCAGCTCGGGAAAGAGGTCCTGCAGCGGGCCCGGACGCATGACCGCGCCCGACACGTTGTGGCCGCCGCAGGCCTTGGCCTTCTCGATGACGGCCACGGGGACCTCGCCGAGCGACTCGAGCAGCTCCTCGTCGTCGGCCAGCAGCTGCAGCAGCCGGTTGGCGCACGACAGCCCGGCCGTGCCGCCGCCGACGATCGCGATGCCCACCTCGATGAGCTCGTCCTCGGGGTCGAGGCCGCGCTTGACGAACTCGCCCTGCGGGTCGACGGGGGGCGGGAACTGCGCGGGCGCCGGCGCGCCTGCGTGCGAGCCTGCCATGACGTCGCTAGCCCTTCTTCGCCTTCACGGCCTCGGTGAGCTTGGGCAGGATCTTGTTCAGGTCGCCGACGACGCCGAGGTCCGAGTACTCGAAGATCGGCGCGTTGGAGTCCTTGTTGATCGCCACGATGTTCTCCGAGGACTGAAAGCCCACCTTGTGCTGGATCGCGCCCGAGATGCCGGCGGCGAGGTAGAGCTTCGGCGAGACCGTCTTGCCGGTCTGGCCGATCTGCGTCGAGTACGGATACCAGCCGGCGTCGACGACCGCGCGCGTCGCGGCGACGGCGCCCCCGAGCGCCTCGGCGAGCGCCTCGCACAGCTCGAAGCCCTCGGGCTTGCCGAGGCCGCGCCCGCCGGCGACGAGGATCTCGGCGCCCTCGATGTCGACGTCCGCGCCGCGCTGCTCGCCGCGCTGGATCATCCTCGCCTTCGTCGAGAAGTCCGACAGCTCGACGTCGACGTCCTGGACCTGCGCCTCGGTATCGGTCGGGGCCGCGATCTCGAAGGCGTTCAGCCGGCCGATGATGATCCCGCGGTCCTTGTAGCGCGAGGTCGAGATCTGCGAGTCGCCGTGGATCGGGCGCTCCGCGGTCAGCCTGCCGTCGACGGCGTTGACCTGCGTGACCTCCATCGTCACGCCGGCGTTCAGCCGCGCCGCGAGGCCGGCGCCGATCTCGAAGCCGAGCAGGCCACCGCCGAACAGCGCGTAGTCGTGGCCGCCCTCGTCCATGACCTTCGCCATGACGTCGACGACCGGCTGGGCGAGGCCCTCCGGAGCGTCCTTGGCGCGGAAGACCTTCGTCACGCCGTAGCTGCCCAGCGACGCGGCGAGCCCGTCGGAGACGTCGCCGACCACGACGGCATG
>DASZOA010000098.1:0-1638 GCA_035551055.1 Solirubrobacteraceae bacterium | reverse complement strand
AGCGCCGAGGCCGTGCTGGAGGAGCCCGACCGCTTCGTCGGCAGGCAGGTGACGGTGCGCGGCGAGGTGGAGTCGTTCCTCGACCGCGGCTTCACGATCGGCGACAGCACCTTCGGCGACGAGCTGCTCGTGATTCCGGCGGATGGGACGGAGCTGCCGCGCACGCTGCGGCTGAAGACCGGGACGCCGCGGATCGAGGCGACCGGCACGGTGCGGATCATGGACGACAGCTTCGACGCAGGGCTCGGCGAGTCGGCCGACCCGTACCGGGGCGAGCCGGTCGTGATCGCCTCGCGAATCGACGTCGATGGATAGCTCAGAGGGCGAGGGAGCGTCGCAGCGCCTCGGCGGCGATCGCCGGCAGGGCGGGGCTCCTGGCGGCGCCGCCCTCGCCGGGCTGGCCCGGCGCTTGAACCGCGGGCGCGCGCGCTCGCTTGCGGCGCTCGGGCTCCCGGCGCTCGCGCTGTCGCTGGGGGTCACGACGGTCTCCGGTCTGCTGCCCGTGCTCCTGCAGGCCGACACCGGGCCGCTCGCCGCCGGCGCGCTCGTGGGCTTGGAGGGCATCTTCGCGCTGATCGTGCCCAGCGCCGTCGGACGCCGGGCCCGGCCCGGGGCGCGACTGCGGATCATCGGGCTCGCCGCGCTGCTGGCCGCGGCGGGACTCGTCACGATCGCGATCGGTGGCGCGCTGCCGATCGTCGTCGTCGGCCTCGTCGCGTTCTACGCCGCGTACTTCGCCTACCTCACCGCCTACTTCGCGATGTACCCCGACATCGTCGACGAGGAGGAGCGCGGCCGCTCGCAGGGGGCGCAGGGCACCTGGCGCGCGCTCGGCCTCGCGATCGGCTTCGTCGCGGGGCCGGCGCTGATCGGGCTGTGGTCGGCGGCCCCCTTCCTGCTGGCGGCGGTGGTCATCGTCGCGGTCACGCCGCTGTTCGCGGCGATCGCGGTCGAGCGGGCCCGCGATCAAGAGTCCGAGGGCGAGCTCGGCACGCCGCCGAGCGCGGGATCGATGCGGCGGCTGATGTCCGAGAGACCGGGGCTCGCCCGCCTGCTCGCGGCCAACGCGCTGTGGGAGACCGCGCTCGCCGCGCTGCGGGCGTTCGTCGTGCTGTTCCTGACGGTCGGGCTCGACAGGCCCGAGCACTTCGCCTCGATCGTGCTGGCGATCGTCGTCGGCGCCGCACTGGTGGCCGCGCCGCTGGCGGGCTGGCTCGCCGACCGGCTCGGCCGCCGGCGGGTGCTGATGTGGGCCCTGTGCGTCTACGCCGCCTGCGTCGTCGCGCCGGCGCTCGTGCAGTCGGTGGTGCTGCTGCCGCTCGTGTTCCTCGCAGCGCTGGCCGCGGTCACCGTGATGACGCTGCCCTTCGCGGTGGTCATGGACCTGCTCGGCGAGGGCGGCCGCGGCGAGGCCGCCGGGCTGTTCGGCGTCAGCCGCGGCCTCGGCCTGCTCGCCGGGCCGCTCGCCGCGGGCGCCGCGATCACGCTGCTGGAGCCGGTCTTCGCCGACACACAGGGCTACGCCGCGCTGTTCGTCGTCGCGTCGGTCGCGCTGGCGGCGAGCATCCCGCTGCTGCGCGGCGTGCGCGTGAGCTGACAGTCGGGCGTACGTGCGATGAGATCGCGGCGACGCTGCTC
>DASZOA010000097.1:0-5511 GCA_035551055.1 Solirubrobacteraceae bacterium | reverse complement strand
ATCTGCCGCTCGATCTCACCCTCGACGTCGAGCGGCTCTGCGCCGGCGCGTACCCGCCGAGCGTTGCGCGCGATCACGTGCCGGCGGAGCTCCTCGCGCAGCTCGTCGTCGACCGCCGGCGGCGGGCGCGTCAGCTCACCGCGCTGGGCCTCGACGTCCAGCGGCGCCTCGCCGCGCCGGACGCGCCGCACGTTGCGCGCCTCGAGCAGCTGGCGGATCTCGGCCTCGCGCTCGCCCGCCGCGCCCGCCGCGTCGTCGTCGTCGTGCACGATCCCGCCGCCGCCGACCCCGCGCAGGCTGCGGCCGGTCCCGACCAGCGTGAAGAGCGCGACGAGCGCGCCCACCGCGGCCACCACCCACACGAGCGTGCCGAAGGCCGCCTCCATCCGCGCATGATCGCAGCCGGGCTCGCGGCGGATGGCGCACCTCGGCCGACGAGCGTGGACAGCTGACCCGGAAGTCCGGTACGCTCCCGCTACAGTATCGTTGACTGACCAGTCAATCTACGCCGGTCCCGGCACGGTTTCAGGAGCAGCCATGGTCGATTTCACGCTCACCGACGAGCAGAAGGCCCTGCGCGAGATGGCGCGCGACTTCGCGACGAGGGAGATCCGCCCGGTCGCGTGGGAGCTCGACCGCACCGGCGGGTGGCCGCAGGCGATCATCGACAAGGCGCACGACGTGGGGCTGATGAACACGCACGTGCCCGAGGAGTACGGCGGCGCCGGCCTGTCCTACCTCGACGGCTGCATCATCGAGGAGGAGCTGTCGTGGGGCTGCTCCGGCATCCAGACATCGCTCGGCGCCAACGGCCTCGCCGCGGCGCCGGTGCTGCTCGGCGGCTCGGAGGAGGTCAAGCGCGAGTTCTGCGAGGAGCTCGTCGCCGAGCCCAAGCTCGCGTCGTTCTGCCTGACCGAGCCCGACGCCGGCTCCGACGTCTCGGGCATGCGCACGCGCGCCGTTCGCAAGGGCGACAAGTACGTCCTGCGCGGCTCGAAGTGCTTCATCACCAACGGCAGCCATGCCGACTTCTTCGCCGTCTACGCCAAGACCGACCCCGACGCGGGCCATCGCGGCATCTCCGCCTTCCTCGTCCGGCGCGACGACACCGTCATCGTCGACAAGAAGGAGGACAAGATGGGCCAGCGCGCCTCCGACACGGCGACGATCACGTTCAACGACACCGAGGTCGACGCGCGCTACCTGCTCGGCGAGGAGAACAAGGGCTTCAAGCTCGCGATGATGACGCTCGACCGCACTCGGCCCGGCGTCGCGGCGATGGCCGTCGGGATCGCCCGCGCCGCGTTCGAGTTCGCCTGCGAGTACTCCAAGGAGCGCGTCCAGTTCGGCGTGCCGATCGCGATGCACCAGGCGATCCAGTTCATGATCGCCGACATGGCGACGAAGGTGCACCTCTCGCGCCTGGCCGCCTGGAACAGCGCGGTGCTGCTCGACCAGGGCGCCCGCAACACGCTGGAGTCCTCGCACGCCAAGCGCTTCGCCGCGGACTCGGCGATGGAGGTCGCGACCGACGCCGTGCAGATCTACGGCGGCTACGGCTTCATCAAGGAGTACCCGGTCGAGAAGCTCATGCGCGACGCGAAGATCATGCAGCTCTACGAGGGCACGTCGCAGATCCAGCGCCTCGTCATCGCGCGCGAGACGCTGCTGCCGCGCCGCATCGAAGAGCCGGCGACCGCGACCGCCTGACGCGCGGGCCGTCGCGCCGACCGCCCGCGGCCGCCTGCACGCGCTCGGCGACGATGAGCAGGGCATACTGGATCGATGGCCGCTCGCCGTCCGTCGACGCACGACGCCGTCGCAGACGCGGCCGCGCACAGCGACGTCCGCACGGTTGCGGGAGCCCGCGCGCCCGCCGGCGGGCCCGGGTCCGGCGATCCGCTCGCCGCGGGCCTGCGCAGGGCGGGGCTGCTGCGGCTGCTCGTCCTGCACCTGCTGGGCTCCGGCCCGTCCTACGGCAACCAGCTCATGGAGCGCGTCGGCGAGCTGACCGGGGGCCTCATCGCGGTCAACCCGAACACGATGTACCCGCTCCTGCGCACGCTCGAGGCCGAGGGCCTCGTGGCCGGAACCTGGGAGCACCCCGAGCGGCGCTCGCGACGCTTCTACCGCCTCACCGAGCGCGGCGGCGCCGAGCGCGACCGGCTTGCGGCCGAGGTCGCCCCGCGACTGGACGAGCTGGCGGCGGCGGTCGACCTGATCCGCCGCGAGCTGGTGCTCTGAGGGCGATGCGCACCGTCGTCGCGCGCCAGCAGCTGCCCGGCGCCTCGGTCGACGAGGCGCAGCGGCTGTGGTTCGACCTCGCGCGCCGGCCGTCGTTCGTCGACGGCTTCGGCGCGCTCGCGCGCAGCGAGGGCGACTGGCCGCACGCCGGCGCGCGGATCGTCTGGGACTCGCTGCCCGGCGGCCGCGGCCGCGTCGTCGAGCACGTGCTCGAGTACGAGCCCGGCGTCGCGCAGATCGTGCGCGTCGAGGACCCCGCGCTGACCGGCACGCAGCGGGTGCGCCTGCAGGCCGTCGACGGCGGCTGCGCGATCGTGCTCGAGCTCGCCTACGAGCTCAAGCGCCATGCCGGCGGCGCGACCGCGCTGCGCGACGTGCTCTTCGTCCGGCGCGCGCTCGGCGAGTCGTTGCGCCGGACGCTGCGCCGCTTCGCGATCGAGCTGCGCGCCGAGCGCGAGCTGCTCGCCGAGATCGGGCGGCCCCGGCCGCTTCCCCGCAACCACAAGGAGAGCTGACAAGCGTGTTCGTGTTCAAGGCCGCGGTCGTCGGAGCAGGCACGATGGGCGGCGAGATCGCCCAGGTCATCGCGTCCGCGGGCGTCCCCGTGGTGCTCAAGGACGTCCGGCAGGAGTTCGTCGACCTCGGGCTGAAGAAGGCCGAGGAGGTCACGCGCGCCCAGCTCGGCGGGCTCGTGCACAAGCAGAAGATCAGCTCCGAGCAGGCCGACGACCAGGCGGCGCAGACCCTCGCCCGGATCACCGGCACGACCGAGTACGAGGGCTTCGGCGACGTCGACTTCGTCGTCGAGGCGGTGCCCGAGCGGATCTCCGTCAAGCAGGCGGTCTTCGCCGAGCTCGACGTGGTGACGCCGGGGCACGCGATCCTCGCGTCGAACACCTCGTCGCTGTCGATCAGCGAGATGGCCGACGCGACCTCGCGGCCCGACAAGGTCGTCGGCTTTCACTTCTTCTATCCGGCGTCGATGATGCGCCTCGTCGAGATCGTCGAGGGCGCCGACACGTCCCCGGACACGATCCAGAGCGCGACGACGTTCGCGCAGGCCATCCGCAAGCTGCCGATCGCCTGCGGCGAGGAGCCCGGCTTCGTCGTCAACCGGGTGCTGATCTCGGCGATCAGCGAGGTCTGGCGCTACCAGGAGGACAACGGGCTGGCGGTCAAGGCCGTCGACGACGCCGTCTCGCAGGCGCGCATCGCGCCGATGGGGCCGTTCTTCCTCGCGGACCTGCTCGGGCTCGACACCGTCCTGCACGTCGCCGAGCACCTGCAGGCGGCCTACGGCGCGCAGTCCTTCTACGTGCACCAGGGCATGCAGGCGCTCGTCGAGGCCGGCGAGCTCGGCGCCAAGACCGGCCGGGGGTTCTACGAGAACGGTGAGCCACGGACGTCCGGCGAGACGGAGCTCGATCACGAGGAGCTCACGCAGCGCTTCGTGCTCAAGGCGCTCGTCGAGGCCTGCCTGCTGCTCGAGGAGGGCATGGCGACCGTCCGCGACGTCGACCTCGGCCTGATGGCCGGCGCCGGCCTGATGCCGCCGCCGTTCGCGCGCGCCGACGCGACCGGCCTCGACGAGGTGCTCGCGGCGCTCGACCGCGCGGCGGGGGACTGGGGCGAGCAGTACGAGCCGCCGCTGATCCTGCGCCGGCTCGTCGCCCAGGGGCGCCTCGGCACGAAGAGCGGCCAGGGCTTCTTCGCCTACAAGCAGCCCGACGACGGCTTCGAGCAGGGCGAGGCCGTGCAGCTCGAGACGCGCGACGGCTACGCGATCGCCTGGCTCGACCGCCCGCCCGCCAACTCGCTGTCGGCGCAGGTGATCGCCGAGCTGCGCCGCGTGTGGGAGCACGTCGACGCCGACGAGGCGATCCGCGCGCTGATCATCGCCTCGGCGAACCCGATGCTGTGGTGCGCGGGCGCCGACATCAAGGCGTTCACCCAGTTGGACGAGCGGACCGGCGCCGCGCTGCTCGACGACACGCACGCGCTGCTGCGCGGCATGGAGTCATCCTCGACGGTGACGATCGCCGCCGTCAACGCGGTCGCCCTCGGCGGTGGCTGCGAGCTCGCGATGGCCTGCGACGTGCGGATCGCCGCGCAGTCGGCGAGCTTCGGCCAGCCGGAGATCAACCTCGGCATCATCCCCGGCTTCGGCGGCACCCAGCGGCTGCCGCGGCTCGTCGGGACGGCGCGGGCGCTCGAGCTCAACCTCACCGGCGATCCGATCTCCGCCGAGGAGGCGTTCGAGGTCGGGCTGGTCAACCGCGTCGTGCCCGATCACGAGCTGCACGACAGCGCGCGCGCCTGGGCGCGCAAGCTCGGCGGCCAGGCGCCGCTGGCGGTCGGGGCGATCAAGCGCACGACGGCCGGCGACGCCGACCTCGACGAGGGCATCGAGGCCGAGAAGGCGGCGTTCGGCGAGATCTTCGCGACCGCCGACGCGCGCGAGGGGATCGGGGCGTTCCTGGGCAAGCGCACGCCGCAATGGACGGGGACGTAGCCGCGCGCAGCGATCTCGCCGCCCTGGCGCAGCTCGTGCGCGGCGCCGGGTCGGTCGTCGCGCTGACCGGCGCCGGGATCTCGGTTCCCTCCGGGATCCCCGACTTCCGCACGCCCGGGAAGGGCGTCTGGGAGAACGTCGACCCGATGGAGGTCGCGCACATCGACGCGTGGCGCGCGAACCCCGAGCGCTTCTGGAGCTTCTACGGCCAGCGCTTCCAGACGCTCGGCGACAAGCAGCCCAACGGCGCGCACCGGGCGCTCGTCGAGCTCGAGCGCCGCGGGCTGCTCGACGCGGTGATCACGCAGAACATCGACATGCTGCACCGCCGCGCGGGCACGCGCGAGCTCGTCGAGGTGCACGGCTCGATCGCATCGTGCTCGTGCCCGGCGTGCGGAGAGCGCGTCCCGTCCGCCGCGGTGCTCGCGCAGCTGCGTGACGTGGCGGTGCCGGCCTGCGCGTGCGGCCGGCCGCTGAAGCCCGATGTCGTGCTGTTCGGCGAGCTGCTGCCGCAGGCCGCGCTCGAGCGCGCGATCGAGCTGGCCGCGCGGGCCGATCTGCTGCTCTGCGTCGGCTCCTCGCTGGAGGTCTACCCGGTCGCGCAGCTGCCGGCGGTCACGCTGGACCACGGCGGCGAGGTCGCGCTCGTGACGCAGGGGCCGACGCCGTACGACGGGCGCGCCGCGGTGCGCCTGGGCGGCGACGTCGAGCAGGAGCTCGTGGAGCTGGCGGCGGCCGTGTAGCTCGCCGGGCGG
>DASZOA010000096.1:0-5978 GCA_035551055.1 Solirubrobacteraceae bacterium | reverse complement strand
CGGGTAGTCCGAGAGCTTGACCCCGGCCCGGAAGGAGCGCCCGATGCAGTACTGGTTCGCCACCTCGACCGAGGAGTTCACCCCCTCCGAGATGCTCGAGCAGGCCAAGGCCGCCGAGCGCGCCGGCTTCGACGGCCTGGGAACGTCGGACCACTTCGCTCCGTGGTTCCCCGACGGGCAGGGCGCACAGGCGTGGGTCTATCTCGGCGCGCTCGGCCAGGTGACGCAGAGCATGATCGGCACGGGCGTCACGCCGATCGTCCACCACTATCACCCGGGTCTCGTCGCGCAGGCGTTCATGTCGCTCGAGGAGCTCTATCCGGGCCGCGTGTTCCTCGGCGCCGGCTCGGGCGAGTCCGTCAACGAGACGCCGCTGGGGATGGACTGGCCGCCGTACGAGGAGCAGCGCTGGCGCCTGGAGACGGGCCTGGAGGCGATCACGCGCCTGTGGAACGGCGAGACCGTGTCGATGGACGCCGGCTGGTTCAAGCTCAAGGAGGCCAAGCTGTGGACGCGCGCCAGGACGCGTCCCAAGCTCTACGTCTCCGCCTTCGGGCCGCAGTCGGCGCACGTCGCGGCGCGCTACGGCGACGGGCTGTGGACGCTCGGCGACCCCGACCAGGCGTCGCAGATCGTCGAGGCCTACCGCGCCGCCTGCGACGGGCACAACCGCGAGCCCGGCGAGATCATCTTCCACGCCGGCTTCGCATGGGCCGACGACGATCGCGCCGCGATCGAGGGCGCGCGCCACTGGAAGCCGACCCAGCTGCCGGAGGTCTACGTCGAGGACATCGCCGATCAGGACGACATGCAGCGCCGCGCCGACGTGCAGCTGAGCGACGAGCAGTTCGCGCGCGAGGGCTTTCTCATCTCGTCGGATCCCGAGGAGCACGTCGAGCGCATCCGCGAGATGGAGCGCGCGGGCGCGACCGTGATCTGCCTGCAGCTGATCGGCCGCGCCGACCCGTTCGGCTCGGTTCGCACGTACGGCGAGCGGGTCCTGCCGGCGCTGCGGGGCAGCACCGTCCGCGCCTGAGAGGTGTCCGAAAGAAAGGACGTCGTCGAGCGCTGCTTCGAAGGATTCCGGCGCAAGGACGGCCTGGACGTTCGCTTTGCCGACGTCGACGTCTTCACGTTCAGGGAGCGGACGGTGTCCCGGGTCGAGTCGTACGCGCTCCCGCTGAGCGCGACAACATCAGCTTGAGACCGAGCGGGCGCTCGGGATACGTTCCTCCCGTACACAATGCCGGACCGGAGGAGAGCGATGGCCACGTTTGTCGCGTTGATCGACTGGACGGAGCAGGGGGTCAAGGGCTTCCGGGAGAGCGTCGACCGGTACGAGGCGAGTCGATCCAGCTTCGAGCTGATGGGCGTACGCCTCACGCAGGTCTACTGGACTCTCGGTGGGCACGACATCGTCGCCGTCGCCGAAGCCGACGACGAGGAGACGATGGCTGCGGCGACGCTGATGCTGGCCGCGGAGGGCAACGTCCGCACGACCACGATGCGGGCCTTCAGCGCGGACGAGATGCGGGCGGTGATCGCCAGGACCGGCTGACGCATCAGCTTCACGTGCCTGCGAGGCCGCGGCTCTCACGGCCTAGACTCCGCGGGGTGACGTTCCAGCGCGGCATCGACGGCTCCGAGCCCGTGCGCGCGCGGCCGACCTCTGCGCGGGCCGGCGCGCATGAGGATGCGGAGGCCGCACGCGCGTTCCGAGTGGCCTCCGGGACACTGGCGTGCCCGCTGTGCGATGCCCCGGTCGCGCTCGCCGGGCGCGCGGTGCCGTTCAGTGAGGATCTGGACTGCCCGTTCTGCGGGCACGCCGCAGCGGTGCGCGACTTCCTGTCGTTGGCGGCGCCCGCGCGGCCCGCACGCGTCGAGGTGCGCGCGGTTGCGCGCGCGCCGCGCCTACGCCGCTGACTCGGTAGCCGTTCGAATGAGCGGCGAAGCCGAGCAGGCTGCGGGTCCGGCCGTCAGAAGAGCTCGAGCTGGCGATCGTCGGCCTCGCCGCGCTCCCACTCGGGCGCCTCGAGCTCCGCGACCGCGGGCTCGGCGCGCCGGGGCTGCTCGGGCAGCGGCAGCGCGAGCAGCGCCGGAAGCCGCGCGAAGTCGGCCCGGAGCGTCTCCAGCAGCGCGCGCGTGTAGAGCGCGGCCGCAGGATGGAACAGCGGGTACAGCCGCACCGCGCGCTCGCCGATGACGCGGATCTCGGCCTGCCCGTGCAGCCGAGAGATGCCGGTCGGCTCGCCGCGCAGCAGCTTCGTCGCGAAGTTGCCCAGCGTGCAGATCACGCGCGGCTCGATCAGCTCGACCTGGCGCAGGAGGTAGCCCGAGCAGCTCTCGATCTCGGCGGGCAACGGGTCGCGGTTGCCGGGAGGGCGGCATTTCAGGACGTTCGCCACGAAGACGTCGTCCCGCGTCAGGCCGACCTCGCCGAGCAGGTCGCCGAGCAGCTTGCCCGCCGCCCCGACGAACGGGATCCCCTGCTCGTCCTCGCGCGCGCCGGGCGCCTCGCCGACGAACATGAGGTCGGCGTCGGCGTTGCCCGAACCGAACACGACCTGCCGGCGCGTCCGAGCGAGCTCGGGGCAGTTCGTGCAGCCGCGGGCCTGGCGGAAGACCGCGGTCAGCTCCGCGCGGCGCTCCTCGTTGCTGGCCACGGGCGCGATGGTAGAGCGCGCGGCCGTCGGGTAGCCTGAACCGAGCGCGACGGCGCCGGCCGTCGCGACATCAGCCAACGCGACCGGTACCTCCCAGGAGGACTGGACCGACAGATGACCACCCAAGCGCCGTTCACGCTGCCTGCCCGGGCGGGCACCCCCGACCGCGTCGCGATCGTCGGGGCGGGACGCATGGGCACGGCGCTCGCCGCCGCGCTGGGCGCGGCCGGCATCGCCGTCGACGGTCCCCTGCGGCGCGGCGAGTCCGTGCCCGCCGATGCCGAGGCCGTCCTGCTCTGCGTTCCCGACGACCGCATCGAGGCCGCCGCCGCGGCGCTGCCCGCGCGACCCGGCCGGCTCGTCGGCCACACGTCGGCCGCCACGACGCTCGCGGCGCTCGGCGCGCACGAGGCGTTCTCGCTGCATCCGCTCATGACGGTCACCGCGCAGGGCGCGTCGTTCGGCGGCGCGACCGCGGCGATCGCGGGGGCCACCGCGCGGGCGCTCGGCTGCGCCGCCGCGCTCGCACTGGCGCTCGGGATGCGCCCGGTGCGGATCGCCGACGCCGACCGCGCCGCCTACCATGCCGCCGCCTGCGTCGCGTCGAACTTCCTCGTCGCGCTCGAGGACGTCGCCGAGCGCCTGGCGCGGACCGCCGGGGTCGGCCGCGCGCCGCTCGTCGAGCTCGTCCGCGCGACCGTCGACAACTGGGCGCAGGTCGGCGCCGAGCGCGCCCTGACCGGCCCGATCGCGCGCGGCGACGAGGCGACGATCGCCCGCCAGCGCGCGGCGGTCGCCGAGCGCCTGCCCGACGAGCTCGCGCTGTACGACGCGCTCGCCGACGCGACGCGCCGGCTCGCGGCGGCCGCGCCGGCGGTGGCCGCATGAAGACGCTGCGCACCGTCGCCGAGCTGCGCGCCGCGCTCGACGGGCCGCGCCGTGCCGCGCGCAGCATCGGCCTCGTGCCGACGATGGGCGCGCTGCACGAGGGCCACCTGTCGCTGATCCGGCGCGCGCGCGGCGCCTGCGACGTGGTCGTCGTGTCGCTGTTCGTCAACCCGGCGCAGTTCGACGAGGCGGGCGACCTGGCGAGCTACCCGCGCGACGAGGCGCACGACGCCGCGCTCGCCGCCGAGGCCGGCGCCGACGTCCTGTTCGCGCCGGCGCCGGCGGAGGTCTACCCGCGCGGCTTCGCCACGACGGTCACCGTCGGCGACGTCAGCGCGCGGCTCGAGGGCGAGCACCGCGGGCAGGCGCACTTCGCCGCCGTCGCGACGGTCGTGACGAAGCTGCTGAACATGACGCAGCCCGACGTCGCGTTCTTCGGCCAGAAGGACGCCCAGCAGGTCGCGGTCATCCGGCGGCTCGTGCGCGACCTCGACATCCCCGTGCGGATCGAGGTCGGCGCCACCGTCCGCGAGGCCGACGGCCTGGCGCTCTCCAGCCGAAACGGGCGACTGCGCGGCGACGACCGCCGCCGCGCCGTCGCGCTGCGCCGCGGCCTGGAGGCCGTGCGGGCGTGCGCCGCCCGCGGCGAGCGCGACGCGCTCGTGCTCGCCGCGACGGGCCGTGCCGCGATGGCCGAGCTCGACGTCGACCCCGAGTACGTCGCGCTCGTCTCCCCCGACAGCTTCGCCCCGGTCGACACGCTCCGAGACGAGCCGGTGCTCGTCGCGGTCGCCGCGCGCGTGGGCGGCGTCCGCCTGATCGACAACGACATCCTCAACGGGAGCCACTGAGACCCAGATGCAGCGAACGATGCTCAAATCGAAGATCCACCGCGCGACGGTCACCGACTGCGACCTGCACTACGTCGGCTCGATCACGATCGACGCCGAGCTGCTCGAGGCCGCCGACATCCTCGAGCACGAGCAGGTGCACGTCGTCGACGTCGACAACGGCGCGCGCTTCGAGACCTACGCGGTCGCCGGCGCGCGCGGCTCGGGCACGATGCAGGTCAACGGCGCCGCCGCCCGCCTCGTGCAGCGCGGCGACACGATCATCGTCTTCTCCTATGCGCAGTACGACGGCGCCGAGCTGCGCGACCACGAGCCGCTCGTCGTGCACGTGGCCGCCCGGACGAACGCGATCGTCGACGTCGACCGCGATGCCGCGACCCTGCTGTCCGGGCCCGGGGACGAGCGCTGATGTCGACGCAGCGCAACGAGATCGCCGGCCGCAGCGCGATCGAGCGCATGCCCGTCACGCTGCCCCGGCTGGCCGAGATGAAGCGCCTCGGCGACCCGATCGTCATGGTCACGGCCTACGACTTCCCGAGCGCGCGCGCGGCCGAGGCGGCGGGCGTCGACATCGTCCTCGTCGGCGACTCGGGCGCGATGACGGTGCTCGGCTACCCGTCCACCGTCCCCGTCGAGCTCGACGAGCTGCTCGTGCTCGCGCGCGCCGTGCGACGCGGCCTGGGCACGCCGCTGCTGGTCGGCGACATGCCGTTCGGCTCCTACGAGGTCTCCGACGAGCAGGCGATCGCCAGTGCGCTGCGGTTCGTCAAGAACGCCGGCTGCGACGCGATCAAGCTCGAGGGCGGCGGCCCGGCGTCGTGCGCCCGGGCGCGCGCGATCGCCCGCGCCGGGATCCCCGTCATGGGCCACGTCGGCCTCACGCCGCAGACCGCGACGGCGCTCGGCGGCTACCGCGCGCAGGGGCGCAACGCCGAGGCGGCGGCCCGCGTCGCCCGCGACGCGCTCGCGCTGCAGGAGGCCGGCTGCTTCTCGATCGTCTTCGAGGCGATCCCGTCCGACGTCGCCCAGCTGCTCGTGGAGCGCCTCGAGATCCCCGTGATCGGGATCGGCGCCGGGCCCGCCCCCGCCGGGCAGGTGCTCGTCTTCCACGACCTGCTGGGCATCCGCGAGGGGCTCGGCGCGCGCTTCGTCAAGCGCTACGCGAACCTCCAGGACGAGATGGTCGCCGGCGTCGCCGCGTTCGCCGACGACGTGCGCACGCGGCGCTACCCCGCGCCCGAGCACGGCTACGCGATCGACCCCGAGGAGCTTTCCTCGTTCCGCCAGCGCCTGCCGTAGAGTGCCGGGCCATGGCCCCTCCGCGGCTCTCGAACGTCTTCGCGCCGAAGGACCGGGTGTTCTTCGACCTGTTCGAGGAGGCGGCCGCCAACGCCCTGCGCGCCGCCGAGCTGCTCGACGAGATGCTGCGCGATTACCCCGAGCACAACGACCTCGCGCGGGCGATCCTGCTGTGCGAGCAGGAGGGCGACCGGATCACGTACGACATGATCCAGCGCCTCAACTCGACGTTCGTCACGCCGTTCGACCGTGAGGACATCCTCGGGCTGGCGTCGGG
>DASZOA010000095.1:0-9910 GCA_035551055.1 Solirubrobacteraceae bacterium | reverse complement strand
GTGCGACGAGCGCGCGCAGCAGCGCGATGAGGATCAGCAGCACGACGGCGAGCGCGACCGGGACGATCACCCGCGTGTCGCGCGCCGACGCCACGCGCAGGTCGTACTCGACCGCGGTGCCGCCGCCGACGAGCGTCGTCTCGCCGCCCGCGCGCTTGGCCGCCGCGCGGATGTCGGGGATGAGCTCGAAGGCCTCCGTCGAGAAGGGCTCGGGCTCGAGCACGGCGGCGAGCAGCACGCCCTCCCGGCCGCGCTGCACCGGGCGCACGCTCGCCACGCCCGGGACGCCGGCGACCGCCTCGCGCACGGCCTCGACACGCGCCGGATCGCGCACGATCACGTCGGTGGGAGCGATCGCTCCGCTGGGAAACGACTTGGCCAGCAGCTCCTGGCCGGCGACTGCCTCGACGTCGTCGCGGAAGCTGTTGCCGCTCGTCAGGCCGTCGTCGAGGTTCAGCAGCCCGAGCGAGAGCACGAGCAGCAGCGCGACCGTCCCGACCCACACCCGCCGGGGGCGGCGCGCGACGCGATCGCCGATCCGCCGCCAGGCGCCGTGCGTCTCGTCGGTCCCCTCCGTGCCGACGCGCGGCACGCGCGGCCAGAACGCCACGCGACCCCAGATCACGAGCCAGGCTGGCAGCAGCGTCAGCATGGCGAGCATCGCGACGGCGACGCCGAGCGCGCCGACCGGACCGAGCCCGGACGTGCCGTTGACGTCGGCGAGCATCAGGCACAGCAGCGCGGCGATGACCGTCATGCCCGATGCGAAGATCGCCGGCCCGGCCGTGCGCAGCGCGCGCGCCATCGCCTCGTGCTTGTCCTCGTGGTTGCGCAGCTCCTCGCGGTAGCGCGCGACGAGCAGCAGCGCGTAGTCGGTGCCCACGCCGAGGACGAGGATCGACAGGATCGCCGACGACTGGCCGTTGACGGTCACGCCGGCTTCGATCAGGCCGTAGCCGAGCCCCCGCGTCGCCAGCTCGGCGAAGACGATCGACAGCATCGAGATGACGATCAGCAGCGGGCTGCGGTAGATCAGCGCCAGCAGTACGAGCACGAGCAGCAGCGCCGCGGCGAGCAGCACGCCGTTGATCCCCTCGAAGACCTTGATCTGATCGGCGGCGTAGCCGGCCGGGCCGGTCACCTTCGCCTGCAGGCCTCCGCCCGGGTCGCTGACGCGCTCGCGGACCGCGTCGACGGGGTCGAGGATCGTGTCGGCCTCGCCGTCGCCGGTGATGTTCGCCTGCACGATCGCCGCCGTGCCGTCGGGCGACGGCACGGGCGCCGCGAAGTGCGACGTCGCGCGCAGGTCCAGCGCGTTGAGGTACGCGCGGTCGGCGGCGATCCGGCGACGGTCGGCCGCGGTCAGCCCGCCCTCGCGCCGGTAGACGATCACCAGCGGCGCGAGCTCTCCGCCCTGAAAGCGCTCGGTCAGCGTGAGCGCCGCCGTCGACTCCGCGTCGCCGGGGAGGAAGGACGTCGCCTCGTTCGCCTCGGCGTCGGCGAACTTCCCCGGCAGGTCGAAGGCGACCGTGGCGACCATCGCGGCGAACCAGACGGTCGCGACGACCCACTTGGCGGTGCGCCGGGCGGGAAGCGTGAGCAGCGAGGACATGCGCGGCAGTACTAGCAGGAGATCGTCTTGACTGTCAAGACGACGACGTGTAAAGATTTCTGCGTGAGCGGTGAGGAGCGCCAGCGGCTGCTCGGCGCCGTCTTGGCCGCGCTGCGCGCCGACGGCATTGCCCGTGATGCGCTCGACCAGGCGGTCGCCGACCGCCTCGGCATCAACCTCACCGACCTGCGCTGCCTCGACGTCCTCGACCAGCGTGGTACGACGACGGCGGGCGACCTCGCCGCCGCGCTCGGTCTGACGACGGGCGCGGTCACGACGCTGCTGGACCGCGTCGAGCGCGGCGGGTACGTGCGCCGCATCCGCGACGCGCAGGATCGCCGCCGCGTGCTCGTCGAGCTGACCGAGCGCTGCAGGCGGCTGACGGAGGAGCTGTACGGCCCGCTGGGCGAGGAGGGCTATGCCCTGCTCAGCGACTACGAATCGCGCGACCTGGAGCTGATCCGCGACTTCCTCGTCGCGTCACGCGAGCTGCAGCTGCGCCACGAGCGGCGGATCAGGTCGTCGGCGCCAGCAGCGCCGCGAGCTCGTCGGGCTCGGTGACCGGACGCTTGCACGTGAAGCGCTCGCAGACGTAGGCGGCCGCGCGGCCGTCGAGCGGCGCCCGTCCCTCGAGCAGCGGCACGCCGCCCGGGTCCTGGCCGTCGCCGGCGGCGAGCACGAGGTGCGGGCGAAACTCCGCTCGGACGACGCGCGCGAGCTCGCCGACGTCGCGGCCGACGAGCGCGACCTCGCGCGTCGGCGCGAGATGGAAGTCCAGCGCCTGCAGCAGGTGGCCGAAGGCCAGCGGCGAGCGGCGCAGGAGGTCGCCGAAGAGCTTCAGCACGCCGAGCGCCGCCTCCTCGTAGCGCTCCTCGCCGGTCAGCGCGGCGAGCCGCAGCAGCCCGAACGCGCCGCTGGACTGGCCCGACGGGATCGGTGAGTCGTCGATCTCCTTGCGCCGCGCGACGAGCTGCTCGTGATCGCTCGCCGTCTGAAAGAAGCCGCCGCGCTCGGAATCGGCGAAGCGCTCGAGGATGCCGTCGGCCAGCTCGCGCGCGGCATGGAACCAGCGCGCCTCGAACGACGCCTCGTAGAGCGTCAGCAGCGCCTCGAGCAGGAACGCGTGATCTTCGAGGTAGGCGTTTAGCTTCGCCTCGCCGTCCTTGTACGTGCGCAGCAGTCGCCCGTCCGAGGTGCACATCTCGTCGAGGACGAAGGCGGCGGCTCGGCGGGCGGCGGCGAGCAGGTCCTCGCGCTCGAGCACCGCGCCGGCCTCGGCCAGCGCGTTGATCATGAGCGCGTTCCACGCCGTCAGGCGCTTGTCGTCGAGCCCCGGCCGCACCCGCTCGGCGCGCTCGGTCAGGAGCGTGGCGCGGATTCGGTCGCGGACCTCGGGCGCGGGCTCGGGGCCGCGCGACTCAAGAATGTTGCGGCCTTCGAAGTTGCCGCGCTCGGTCGCGCCGAACCAGGCGATCGCCTCGTCGGCGTCGTCGCCGAGCGCCGCGCGCAGCTCGTCGAGGCTCCAGACGTAGAACTTTCCCTCGACGCCCTCCGAGTCGGCGTCGAGCGCGCTATAGAACGCGCCCTCGGGGCCGGTCATCTCGCGCAGCGCCCACTCGAGCGTCTCCTCGGCTGTACGCCGGAGGATCGGATCGCCCGAGACCTGCCAGCCGTGCAGGTAGGCGCGCGCGAGCAGCGCGTTGTCGTAGAGCATCTTCTCGAAGTGCGGGACGGTCCACGTCTCGTCGACGGCGTAGCGGGCGAAGCCGCCGCCGATCTGGTCGTAGATGCCGCCCGACGCCATCGACCGCAGCGTGAACAGCGACATCGTCGTCTCCCCGCGGCGCAGCAGGAACTCGATCGTGGAGGAGGCCGGGAACTTCGGGGCGCCGCCCCAGCCGCCGTGCACCGAGTCGTAGTGCGAGCGCAGCTGGGCGACCGCGTCGTCGAGGATCTGCGCGTCGGGCAGCCCGGCGGCGGGCTTGAGCAGCGCCGCGCCCGACAGTCGTGCCGCCATCGCCTCGTTCTGCGACCGGATCTCCTCGCGCTTGGTCGCCCATGCCTCGGCGACCGCCCGCAGCACGGTCGGCCAGCTCGGCATGCCGCGGCGCGGCTCGGGGGGGAAGTACGTGCCGGCGTAGAAGGGCACCTGCTCGGGTGTGATGAAGACGTTCAGCGGCCAGCCGCCGTGGCCGGTCATCGCCTGCACGGCCTCCATGTAGATCGCGTCGACGTCCGGGCGCTCCTCGCGGTCGACCTTCACGCAGACGAAGTGCTCGTTCATGAGCGCGGCGATCTCCTCGTCCTCGAAGCACTCGCGCTCCATGACATGGCACCAGTGGCAGGCCGAGTAGCCGATCGAGACGAGCAGCGGGCAGTCGCGCTCGCGCGCCTCGGCGAGCGCCTCCTCGCCCCACGGCTTCCAGTCGACCGGGTTGTGCTGGTGTTGCAGGAGATACGGCGACGTCTCGCCGGCGAGCGCGTTGGCCATCCTGCCTGGCGGCTACCCGGCGCGGCGCGAGCCGATGCGGTCGCGATCGCGTCGAAGAGCGCGCGCGCGGGCGCGATCGGACGGCTCGCGCGGCTCGCCTTGCCGCCGCCGCAGCCGCCGGACAGATAGCGTCCGCCGGCGACCCGATCTCAGCCCAGGAGCCAAGCCCACCGTGTCTCAGCATCGCCAGCCCGTGACCGCCTTCGGCGCACCCGCCGCCATCGGCCCGTACAGCCACGCCGTCCGCGCGGGCGACCTGTTGTTCTGCTCGGGCCAGATCCCGCTCGATCCCGACTCCGGCGAGCTCGTCGGCGACAAGCCGGGCGAGCAGACGACGCGCTGCCTGGAGAACCTGCAGGCCGTCTGCGCCGCGGCCGGCGCGGCGCTCGGCGACGCCGTGCGCTGCACGGTCTACGTGACCGACGTGGCGGCGTTCGGCGAGGTCAACGACGCCTACGCGAAGTTCTTCGAGGCCGACCCGCCGGCGCGGGTGGCGATCGGCGTCGCCGCGCTGCCGAAGGGCGCCCAGGTCGAGATCGACGCCATCGTCGCGCTCCCGGGGTGAGCCGGTTCGCCGGACTGGTCAGTCCGGCGCGAGGTGCGCGAGCAGCGCGTCGAGCGAGGCCACGACGCGATCTGCGGCGAGGTCGAGCAGGACCCTGCCGTGCTCGCGATCGATCTCGCTCGCGCGCCCGTGGTATCCGTGGGGCGGGACGTGCGCGTGCGGCGGCGCGACGAGCTCGAGCGCGTTGCCCGGCGGCCCGCCGCCCTCCTCGACGTCCTGCGCCAGCTCGGGCCGAACGAGGTCGGGGACGATCGCCTGCGTCACCGACAGCTCGACCGCCGCGCCGTGCCCGTGCCCGCCGTTCTCGCTGAAGCCCGCCAGCTCACGCGTCTCGTCGGCCGGCAGCGTGTCCCACCAGTCCACGACCGCGACGAACGCCTCGGGGAACTCGTCGGTGACGGCGTCGGCGGCGAGACCTGCCGGCACGGCGTTCTCGACGTGCGCGTTGAGCACGACGACGCCCGCGAATCCCGCCCGAAACAGGCTGCGAAAGAGCTCCTCGAGCAGGGCGATGACGACGTTCGGCGCGATCGCGAGCGTCCCGGCATGACGGCGGGTCTCGACGCGGCAGGGCGCGTAGGACAGCTCGGGCAGGACGACCAGGCGCGGCCGGCGCGCGCCGACGCGCTCGGCGAGCTCGCGGGCGATGAACGTGTCGGTCCCCACCGGCGCGTGCGGACCGTGGTACTCCACGCTGCCGGTCGGCAGCAGCGCCACCCTGCCCCGCAGCGCCCCGTCGTCGACGTCGCGGCCCACCTGGTCGAGCAGCCTGCACGGCGATCTGTGGCTCATCGCATCCGCACCCCAAGAGTCTGAGACGACGCCACGATACCCCCGACGCTCGAGCGCGCTGGCTCAGGCGATGTTCGGGCGCCAGAAGGCGGGCGTCAGCAGGACCAGGACGGTGAAGATCTCCAGGCGTCCGATGAGCATGAGCGCGCTGAGGACCCAGCGTCCGCCGTCGGGCACGGCGGCGTAGCTCTCGCTTGCGCCGACATCGCCGAGTCCCGGCCCGATGACGTTGAGCGTCGCCACGACGCTGGACGCCGCGGTCAGGGGGCCGAGCCCGAAGGCCGCCATGACGAGCGTTCCGACGACGAACACCGTGAGGTAGAGCGCAAAGAAGGCGAACACGCCCCGGCGCACCTCCTCTGAGAAGACGCGGCCGCGAACGCGCAGCACCTGCACGGCCTTGGGTTGCAGCTGGCGCTGGACCTCCTGGGCGGCCGCCTTGCCCAGCAGCATGACCCGGATGACCTTCATGCCGCCGGACGTCGAGCCGGCGCAGCCGCCGACGAACATGAGTGCCAGCAGCAGGAGGCGCGTGAAGTTCGGCCACTCGTCGAAGTCCGCCGTCGTGTAGCCCGTCCCGGTGACCACGGTGACGACGCTGAACGCCGAGGCGCGCATGGACTCCGCCACGCCCCGGCCCTCGTCGGCCAGCAGCAGCGAGCCGGTGACCACGGCGCCGGCCGCGAGGAGGATCAGCAGCAAGGCGCGCACCTCCGCGGCTTGCGGCCATAGCCGCTGACGGCCTCGCAGGGCCGACCAGTAGAAGCTGAAGTTGATCGCGCCGGCCACCATGAACGTGATCGCCACGAGCTCGATCGCCAGCGAGTCGAACGCGCCGATCGAGGCGTTGCGCGTCGAGAATCCGCCGGTCGCCAAGGACGTGAAGATGTGGTTGATCGCGTCCCACGGGGTCATCCCGGCCAGCCAGAACGCGGTGAAGCCCAGCGCCGTCAGGGTGAGGTAGATGGCCCAGATGATCTTCGCCGTATCGGCGATCCTCGGCGTCATGCGCTCGGCGGTCACACCGGAGGTCTCGGCATAGAAGACGCGCTGCGTGGCCAGGCCCGTGGCGGGCGCGATGGCGACGACGAGGACGACGATGCCGACGCCGCCGAGCCACTGCGTCAGGCTGCGCCACAGCAGCACCGCGTCGGGTTGGGCCTCGATGTCGTCCAGCAGCGTCGCGCCCGTCGTCGAGAAGCCGCTCATGCTCTCGAAGAAGGCGTCGACGGGCTCGCCGTACGTCTCGTGCAGCAAGAACGGCAGCGCGCCGACGGCTGCGGCGGCGACCCAGGCCATCGTCACGGCGAAGAAGCCGTCGCGGGCGCGCAGCGGCATCGAGCGCAGCCGCCGCCCCGACGCCACGCCGACCGCGGCAAGCGGAAGGACGACGGCTGCGGGCCCTCCGAATGCGAGCGCGGCGCCGTCCCCGCCGACGAGCGCAACGAGGAAGCAGAGCGCCAGGCCGGCCCCGACGGCCAGCAGCGCGCCCGAGACGACGGGAACGATGATCTGCCAGTTGAGGTTGGGGCCCAGTCGGCCGCGAGCTCGGCTCACGCAGCGGCGTCGAACGTCTTGGCCAGCGCGGCGACGCCTTGACGGGTGTTGAACACGACGAGGCGATCGTTCGCCCGCAGGCGCTCGTCGTCCTTGGGGATCACGACCTTGCCGTTGCGGACGATCGCCGTCACGTGCGTGAGCGCCTGCGTGTTGGTCTGCGCGACCGTCCGCCCCTCGGCCTCGCAGCCTGCGTCGGCCTGGACCTCGACGACCTCCGCTCCGCCGCTGAGCAGGTACATGCCGTGGACGTTCGGGCCGCGGACCGCCCGCAGGATCGCCTCGGCGGTGACCAGCCGGGGCGAGAAGGCGGCGTCGATCCCGAGCGCATCGACGAGCGGCGTGAACTCCTCGCGCGAGACGACCGACAGGCACAGGCCGGCGCCGAGCTGCTTGGCGTGCAGCGCCGCGAGCAGGTTGGCGCGGTCGTCGCCGGCACAGGCCACGAAGGCGCCGGCACGATCCACGCCGTGGGCCAGCAGGGCGTCCTTGCTGACGCCCTCCTCGTGCAGCACGGTGGTGTCGCTGACCTGCTCGGCGATGCGCCGGGCGCGGTCGGCGTCGCGTTCCATGATCGTCACGCGCAGGCCGCGGGCGGACTCCAGGAAGCGCGCCAGCGGTACGCCGATGCGCCCGCCGCCGAAGACGATGACGTCGCGCACGCGCTCGGCGCGGCCGGCGATGTGCGCGACGACGGGCGCGATGTCCTCGCGGGCCGCGGCGACGAGCACGTGATCGCCGATCTTCGGGCGGTGCCCCGGGTCGGTGGCGATCGCGCGATCGTCGCGGATCAGTCCGAAGATGACGCTCGGCCGCACGATGCGACGGGTGCCCAGTGGCTGGCGGACCAGCGGCGAGCGCTCGGTCAAGATCGACTCGGCCACCGCGACCTTGCCGTCCGCGAAGTACTCGACGTGCACCGCTCCCGGAAGCAGGATGGCCTCGGCGAGGTCCTCGGCGGTTGCGCGCTCGGGATTGATGACGAAGTCGATGCCGAGCTCGTCGCGCGCGAAGGACTCGTCCTCGCCGAAGTACTCCGAGTCGCGTACGCGGGCGACCGTTCGTCGTGCTCCGAGCTGATGGGCGGCCAATGCGGCGATCACGTTGACCTCGTCGCTGTGCGTCACGGCGCACAGCAGGTCGGCGCCGGCGGCGCCCTGCTCGCGCAGGAACTTCGGCGATGCCCCGTTGCCGGCGACGACGAGCGCGTCCAGCTCGCCCTGAATCGCCTCCACCCGCGCGGCGTCGACGTCGATGACCGTCACGTCGTGACGCTCGGCGCTCAGCGTCCGAGCGATGTGCTGGCCGACCTCGCCGCAACCGATGACGATGACTCGCATGGCTGCATTGTGGCCATCTCGGGCGCGCCAACCCGGTCGCGGGCGACGACGCGCTCGCCCGTCGACTCGGTCACGACCGGCCGCGGTGCTTCTCTCGAGCCCACGTCCGCCCGCGTCTGGCCGCCTCCGCGCGCGTGTGGGAGAGTCGGCCATCGACGAGCGACGGCGTCCCCGCGATGCCGGCGACCGAGCACAGGAGGAGGAGCGCGATGACGAGGATGGCGACGATCACCAGCGGAGCGGCAGTGGCACTGGCTGCATGCCTGCTCGCCGCCCCGGCGCACGCAGCCGGCACGACCCGGACGGTCGTCGCCGACTTCACCGAGCCGTACGCCTTCACCGTGGACTGCGCGCAGTTCGGCGCCTACGCGTTCGAGCTCGTCGTGGCGGGCGAGCAGCGCGTCAGGATCACGACCGTGACCGGTGCGGACGGCACGCTGCGCCAGACGGTCACCCACGCGAGCTTCGCGGAGACCGCCACGAACTCGGTCTCGCTGGCATCGCTGCCGCTCGCCGGCACGACGAACGAGGTCATCGACCACGCCGCCGGCACGCGCACCGTACGCGGGAGCATCGCCCGCGGCACGCAGCCCGGCGGCGGGACGTACTTCAACGAGGCCGGGCGGATCGTGTTCGCGGGCACCGCCCGCGACGTGGTGTTCGCGGCGGGCCGCCACGACGCCGTGGCCTTCGGCGGCATCAATCCGGCGTTGTGCGCCGCGCTGGCCGGCGCGTGACCGTGCCCGGCGCCGCTGGCGCTGATGAAGACGCTCGCTGTGCGGGCCGAGCGACGCGTCGTCGCCGCGCCGTCGGGTGCGTGTCGGAGCGACGTCCGGGCCGTCGCAGACCTGCCGGCTTCGCCGCGTAGCCGGCAGCGGGCGGCGCTGCCGATGATGCACGAGTCCGATCAGGCGAGACAGCGAGGTGATGTGATGCAGCAGCGGGATGCACGAGGTTGGTTGGAACGGTGGCGCGAGCGTCGGCGCGCCAAGCGCCAGCAGGCGCTCGAACGCAGCTACTTCGAGCTGGAGCGGGCGCGTAAGGGTGACGCGATCGATCGTGCCAATGTCGCCGGTCAGTCAAGCTCCTACTGGCTCGCCTCGAGCGGATTCTGGGACGGCGGCGGCGGCGACGGCGGCGGCGGCGGGGGTTGAGCGGGGCGGATCACCCAGCGCCACAAGCCCGCGACGACCCACGCACCATCGGCCTCGCTTCCGGCGCGTCAGCGATCGTTCGGCGGCGGCGGCGATCGGGAAATCCGATGGGTGAGAGAGAGCGAAGGAGGAAGCGATGACCCATCACGATCATGAGATGCTGGATGGCAAGCGCGCGGCGGTCGCCGTCGGTCCGCTGTACGAGGAGATCGAGGCGTTGTATCCGCTGTACCGGCTGCGCGAGGCCGGGGCGACGGCGCAGGTCATCGGCCCCGAGGCGGGCGCGACGCTTCCCGGCAAGCGCGGCGACGAGATCACGACCGAGCGTGCCACCGGCGACCTGACCGCCGATGATCTCGACATCCTGGTGATCGCGGGCGGCTACGGCCCGGACAAGCT
>DASZOA010000094.1:0-8511 GCA_035551055.1 Solirubrobacteraceae bacterium | reverse complement strand
ATCCTCGCCGGAGCCGGCGAGGATGCGGTCGCCGGCCGGTGTCCCGTTGAGCCGGTCGGCAGCGGCGGTTCCCAGGATCGCCGGCTGCGTCTCGTTGGGACAGGCCTGCGCCGCGCCCTCCTGCGCCCCCGCGGGCCCCTGGAGCGCGAGCGCTA
Source organism: Solirubrobacteraceae bacterium (assembly GCA_035551055.1). Taxonomy (GTDB): domain Bacteria; phylum Actinomycetota; class Thermoleophilia; order Solirubrobacterales; family Solirubrobacteraceae; genus CADCVQ01. The sequence goes on along the minus strand of DASZOA010000094.1, from coordinate 8,356 downwards.
GCGCGACGGCGCCGAAGCCTGCGCCGAGCAGCCGGTACGGACGTGCGGTGACGGTCATGATCCCTCCCCGGTCGGAAACGACACGGCAGTTACCCGCGCGACCGGCCGGCAAACTGGCGCTCCGGCGGTCGGGCGAGCCCGTCAGCTCGCCGGCCGCGCGGGCACCGCGTGCGCGCGGTGCACGACCTTGGTGACGGTCAGCTCGTCGAGCAGCTCGGGGCCGTAGCCGAAGCCGGTGCCGCTCGCCCTGCGCGGCTGGGCGGCGCCGCCCGGCGCGCCGCCGAAGACGGCGTTGACCTTCACCGTGCCGACGTCGAGCTCGCGCGCGGCGCGGCGCGCATGCTCGTCGTCGGCGGTCAGGACGGTCGCGGCCAGGCCGTACTCGCCCTCGTTGGCGGCGGCCAGCGCCTCGTCGAAGGACGCCACGGCGCGCACGGCCGCGACCGGCCCGAAGGTCTCCTCGCGCATGATCCGCATCTCGTCGCGCACCCCGGTCAGCACGGTCGGCGCATAGAACGAGCCGCGCTCGCCGAGCGTGCGACCGCCGGTGCGGATCTCGGCGCCGTCGCGGACGGCCTCGCGGACGTGCTCGTCGACGAGGTCGCGCTGGCCGTCGTCGATCAGCGGACCCATCTCGCTGTCGGGGTCCAGGCCGGGGCCGACGGTCAGCTCCTCCGCGCGCCGCGTCAGCGCGGAGACGAACGGCTCGGCGATCGACTCGTGCACGTAGATCCGCTCGACCGAGGTGCAGATCTGCCCGGCATTGGCGAACGCGCCGATCGCCGCCTGCTCGGCCGCCCACTCGGGATCGACGCCGGCGTCGACGATCAGCGCGTCCTTGCCGCCGAGCTCGAGCAGGACCTTCTTCGCCGTCCCCGCGGCGACCTTCGCGATCTCCCGGCCGGTCGCCACCGAGCCGGTGTGCATGATCAGATCGACGTCGGGATGCGCGACGAGCGCACGGCCGGCGCGGCCGTCGCCGAGGACGAGGTTCAGCACGCCCGCGGGCAGGTGCTCGGCGAGGATGTCGGCGACGAGCGCGCCCGACAGCGGGGTCTTCTCGCTGGGCTTGAACACGACGGTGTTGCCGGTCACGAGCGCGGCCGCGATCTGCCCGCACGCGATCGCGACGGGGTCGTTCCAGGGCACGAGCAACACGACGACGCCGCGCGGCTCGTGAACCATCTCGTCGGTCGCCGACCACCCGCCGGCGAGGCGCCCGCCACGATGCAGCGGCCCAAGCTCGGCGTACTGCTCGATCGCGCCGATGCCGGCCTCGACGCCGCCGCGCGAGTCCGCCAGCGGCTTGCCGTTCTCGCGCGTCTGCAGCTCGGCGATCGCGTCGAGCCGCTCGCGCAGCGCGCGGGCGGCGGCCTTCAACGCCGCGGCGCGATCGGCCGGCGCCGTCTCGCGCCACCCGGCGAACGCCGCGCGTGCCGCGCCGACGGCCGCATCGGCGTCAGCCGCGGCGCCGGCGGGAATCGTTTCCAGCAGCTCGCCGGTGGCGGGATCGCGCACCTCGAGGCGCTCGCCGGCGCGCTCGCGCGCCTGTGTCCAAGTCGGTTGCACGCGTGTCTCTCTTCCCGCAGCGCGGGCGCGTCACGCAACAGTTGTGCGCGCCGCGCTCACGGCGTGAACTTCACCGTGATCACGTCGCCGTCGCGCATCACGTAGTCGCGGCCCTCCAGGCGCAGCGCGCCGCGCTCGCGCGCCGCAGCGTAGCCGCCGGCGGCGGCGAGCTCCCGCCAGCCGATGACCTCCGCGCGCACGAACCCGCGCTGCATGTCGGAGTGGATCTCGCCCGCGGCGTGCCAGGCGGTGCGCCCGCGCCTCAGATGCCGGGACTGCGCCGGCTTGTCCTCGTCGGCGGTGAAGAACGTGATGAGGTCGAGCAGCGTGAACGCGCCGCGGACGACGCGCTGCAGGCCGCTCTCGGCGAGGCCGAGGTCGGCGCGCAGCGCGGCGGCGTCCTCGTCGTCGAGCTCGGCCAGCTCGGCCTCCAGGCCGCTCGAGATCGCAACCGCGACCGCGCCCTGGGCGGCGGCGTGCTCGGCGATCGCGGGCGGCAGCTCGTCCGATCCCTCGTCGACGTTGGCGACGAACAGCACCGGCTTGGCCGTCAGCGGCCCGAGCTCGCGCAGCGCGTGCGGTGCCTCGGGCGGCGGCGGCACGCTGCGCGCCGGGCGCCCCGCCTGCAGCGCGCCGATCAGCTCGCGCAGCCAGGCCTCCTCGGCGACCGCCGCGCGCTCGCCGGAGCGCGCTGCCCGCAAGACGCGCTCGTGGCGGCGCTCGGCCTGCTCGAGGTCGGCGTAGACGAGCTCGGTCTCGATCGTCTCGATGTCGGCGAGCGGGTCGACGCGGCCCTCGGGATGGACGATCGAGTCGTCGTGGTGGGCGCGCACGACGTGGACGATCGCGTCGGTCTCGCGGATGTTCGCCAGAAAGCGGTTGCCCAGCCCCTCGCCGTTGTGCGCGCCGGCGACGAGCCCCGCGATGTCGTGAAAGTCGATCGTGTCGGGGACGACCTCCGACGCGCCGACCGTGCGCGCGACCGCGTCGAGCCGCTCGTCGCCGACCGGCACGACGGCGACATTCGGCTCGATCGTCGTGAACGAATAGTTCGCCGCGTCGGCGCCGGCACGCGTCAGCGCGTTGAACAGCGACGACTTGCCGGCGTTCGGCATCCCGACGATGCCGACCCTCATGCGCGGCGTCCGGCGCTGCCGACGAGCGAGCCGAGCACGGCGCCGGCGGCGATGTCCGACGGGTAGTGCACGCCGAGGTAGACGCGCGACAGCGCCATCGCGGCCGCGCTCGCGTACAGCGGCAGGCCGGGCAGCAGCGCCGAGTAGGCGCGCGCGGCGGCGAACGACGACGACGCGTGGGCGGAGGGAAAGCTCAGCGAGGTCGGCGTCGCGATCAGCGCTGGCAGCCGCTCGAGCTGCGGTCGCCTGCGGCGCACGACGGTCTTCAGCAGCGTGTTCAGCGCGTAGGCGAACAGCACCGAGCGCGTCGCCCGCAGCCACTGCGCGCGGTGGCGCCGGTCGAGCGCGGCCCCCGCGAGCCCGAGCGTCAGCCAGATGGCGGCGTGCTCTCCGAGCCGCGAGAAGCGCCGGACGGGCAGCTCGATCGACCGGTCGTGGCCGTATTCGCGCAGCAGCCGGTACAGGCGCAGGTCGACGCGCGCGATCGCGCGGGCCAGCGGCCCGGCGCGCAGCCGTGCGCGCAGCGATCGCCGTGCCGCGGGTTCGGGGGCGGGCGGCACGGGGGCGGCGTTCACGGCGCGGACGATACCCGCGGTCGCAGCGCGGTCAGGGCGCGCTCGACGTCCTGCCGTCCGCTTCGCTACGACCTTCGGCCAGCGCGGCGTATCGCCGACGACGATCGGGCAGACTGCCCGGGTGCGGCTGGCCCTGATCGTGAACCCACGCGCGCGCACGGCTCCCGAGCCCGACGCGCTCGAGGCGCTGCTCGGCGCCGACGGCGCGGACCTCGTCCGCGTCGCGATCGACGAGATCGCCGACCGGGACGGCGGCGCGCTCGAGGAGGGGGCACTGGACGCGCTCTCGGCCGCCGGACGTCCGGACCGCATCGTCGCGGCCGGTGGCGACGGGTCGGTCGGACCGGCGGCGCTGTGCGCCGCCGAGCTCGGCGTGCCGCTCGCGGTCGTTCCCGTTGGCACGGCGAACGACTTCGCGCGCGCGAAGGACCTTCCGCTCGACGTCGAGGACGCCTGCGCGCTGGCGCGCGATCCGCGCGCATCGACGGCCAGGGCCGAACTCGGCCTCGCCGGCGAGCGGCCGTTCGTCAACGCGGCGTCGGCGGGCCTGTCGGTCGTCGCCGCCCACGCCGCCAAGCCGCACAAGCCGCGGCTCGGGCCGCTCGCCTATGCGACCGGCGCGCTGCGCGCGGCGGTGACGGTCGCACCGCTGCGCTGCAGCGTCGTGTGCGACGGCGAGCGGCGCTTCGCCGGGCGCGCCTGGCAGGTCGTCGTCGCCGTGACCGGCGCGTTCGGCGCCGGCAGCGAGATCGGCGGCACGCGCGACGACGATGCGCTGCTCGACGTCGCGGTCCTGCCGGCGGGATCGCGGCTCGGCCTCGTGCGCCGCGGCTACGGCCTGCGCACCGGGCGGCTGACCGAGCAGTCCGACGTCCCGCACGAACGCGCGGCCGTGGTCGAGCTCGAGCTCGACGGGCACCCGGGCTTCAACATCGACGGCGAGACGTGTCGCTGCGAGCCGCCGCGCTTCACGCTGCGGCGGGGCGGATTCGCCGTCGTGAGACCCGCATGAGCAAGCTCTGGCCGGCGGTGATCGCCATGGGCGCCGCGGGCTGGTATGCCAGCGACTCGCTGCGCCACCGCCGCGAGCAGGGCCAGGGCTACGAGCTGCGCGGCGAGGACGTTCAGATCGGCTCCGACGCGTTCCTGCGCGCGACCGAGGCGATCACGATGGCGCCGATCGCCCACGGCAACGACATCGACCTGCTCGTCAACGGCGACCAGATCTTCCCGGCGATGATCGAGACGATGCGCGGCGCGCAGCGCTCGCTGAACTTCCTGAGCTACCTGTACTGGAGCGGCGAGATCGGCAGCGAGATCGCCGACGCGCTGTGCGACCGCGCGAAGGCCGGAGTCGAGGTCAACGTCCTGCTCGACGCGGTCGGCAGCGTGAGGATGGATCGCGGCCTGATCTACAAGATGGACCGGGCCGGCGTCACGTTCACGTACTTCCGCCCGCCCAAGCCCTATGCCGTGCGCCGTCTGAACAACCGCACCCACCGCAAGGTGCTCATCGCCGACGGCAAGGTCGGGATGACCGGCGGGGTCGGCATCGCCGACCAGTGGACCGGCAACGCACAGGACCCCGAGCACTGGCGCGACACGCACGTCAGGGTCCGCGGCCCGATCGTCCGCGGGCTGCAGGGCGCGTTCGCGGAGAACTGGCTCGAGGCGACCGGCGAGGTGCTCGTCGGCCCGGCCTACCTGCCGCCGCTCGAGCCGCTGACCGACGACGGCCCGATGCAGGTCGTGCGGTCGACGGCGACCGTCGGGGACACGAACATCGAGGCGCTGTACTTCCTGGCGATCGAGTGCGCGCGCAGGAGCCTGCACCTCACGTCGGCCTACTTCGCGCCGCGCCCCGCGTTCGTCCAGGCGCTGACCGACGCCGCCCGACGCGGTGTCGACGTACGCGTGCTCGTCCCGGGGCCGTACGTCGACAAGGAGTTCGTCCGGCAGGCGGGGCGCGCCGTCTACGAGGAGCTGCTCGAGGGCGGTGTGGAGATCTTCGAGTACTCGCCCACGATGATGCACGCCAAGACGCTGACGATCGACGGCGTCTGGTCCTCCGTCGGCTCGGTGAACTTCGACAACCGCTCCTTCCAGCTGCAGGACGAGGTGACGCTCTGCGTGTGCTCGCGCCGGTTCGCCGGTCAGCTCGACGAGCAGTTCGAGCGCGACCTCGAGCGCTCCGAGCGGATCGACCTCGGGCGCTGGAACGGCCGCCCGCTCACCAACCGCGCCACCGAGACGCTGACGAAGGTGGCGCGTCGCGAGTTGTAGCGAGCGCCCGTGTTCGTCGGTGCGAACCGGGTACACGAAGGCGAAGCGTTCTCACGAAAGGAGCGAGGATGGGGCTCAGGACTCGACGGCGCCGCACGGGCGCGCGCGGTCGCGCGAAGCCGGCTCTCCTGGTCGCGTGCGGAGCGGGAGTGGCCGCGCTCGCGGCGTCCCTCGACAAGCGGCGCCGGCACATGGTCAGAGATCGCACGGCCGCGCTGCTGCGGCGCGGCGCCGAGCAGGCGCGCCGCCGCGGCCAGTACGCGGCAGGGGTGGCCAAGGGAGCGGCGTATCGCGTCTCGCCGGGCAAGGGCGAGGACGAGCGCGAGTACGACGACGTGACGCTTGCCCGCAAGGTCGAGTCCGAGATCTTCCGCCCGGCGGACGCGCCGAAGGACAGCGTGAGCGTCAACGTCCAGCACGGCGTGGTCGAGCTGCGCGGCGAGGTCAAGCAGCCCGAGCAGGTCAAGGCGCTCGGCGAGGCCGCCGGACGGGTCGCCGGGGTCAAGGACGTGCACAACCTGCTGCATACGCCCGGCTCGCCGCCGAAGCACTCGCCGCCCAGCGATCCCGAGGAGGTGCGCGAGCGCGCCGCCGAGCCGAGCCCGGCGACCGGCGCCGCGGGAGATCCCCCCTCCTCCGCCGCCACGGGCTGACCACGACGGGCGAGCCCCACCGGGCGCTCGTCCGTCAGTTGCCGGTGGGATACGTGTGGGGCCAGGGCAGCGCGACGTCGAGGATCGCGCGCCGCAGCTCGGCTTCAGCGCTCATCGCTCGCCTCCCTCAGCAGCCGCCGGACCTCCTCGTCGGTCGTGGCGGAGAAGTCGTCGTACCAGAGGCCGACCGCGACGAACGGCTGGGGCGTGCGCGCGCAGACCATCTCGTCGACGAGACCCTCGAACTCCGCGCACGTCTCCACCGACGAGACCGGCACGGCCGCGACGACCCGCTCGGCGCCCTGCTCGCGCAGGGCGACGATCGCGGCCCGCATGCTGGCGCCGGTCGCCAAGCCGTCGTCGACGAGGATGACGGTCCGACCCTCGACCGACGGCGGCGGTCGTCCCCCGCGGTAGGCCTGCTCGCGCCGGGCGAGCTCGACCGCCTCGCGATCGGCGACCGTCTGCATGTCCTCCTCGGAGACGCCGTAGGCCTCGACGACCCTGCGGTTGAGCACGCGCGTGCCGCCCGACGCGATCGCGCCCATCGCCAGCTCCTCGTGTCCGGGCGCGCCCAGCTTGCGCACGACGAAGACGTCCAGCGGAGCCTGCAGCGCGAGCGCGACCTCGAAGGCGACCGGCACGCCGCCGCGCGGCAGCCCGAGCACGAGGACGTCGTCGCCACCGCGATAGGCGGTGAGCTCGGCGGCGAGCTGACGGCCGGCGTCGCGCCTGTCGGCGAAGAGCGCCATCGGTTGCACTGGCGTACCCCCGACCGCGAGTGCGCAACGTCACAAAGCGCGCAGCGTGCGGACGGTTCACTTCACCGTGCACATGCGCGGCCGCGCTCGCACGTACTCGCCTCGCGCGCTGCACCCCCGGCGAGTGCGAGCAGCGCGCAGACGAGCGGCGACCGCACCGCACGCGCCCGCGGGCGCGCAACGACTGCGCGCAGCCTTCGCCACGGCGCGCGGCGGCGGCCGGCGGGCCGCGCTCATGCCGTTTGCAGTGGCCGGCTTTCCGACCCTGGACGGCTCGCGCGAGATCGGCGCGGCGTATGCCGACGGCGGTGCCGACGTCGTCGAGCTCGGGATCGCGTGCTCGGACCCCCACGCGGACGGCCCGGTCATCCGGGAAGCCGGCGCCGCCGCATTGCGCGCGGGCACCAGCGTCGACGACGCCCTCGACGTCGCCCGTGGGCTCGCGCCGCGGGTTCCCGTGGTCGTCATGTGCTACGCGCCGCTCGTGCTCGCGCGCGGCCTGCCGGCGTTCGCCGACGACCTGCGCGACGCCGGCGTCAGCGGTCTGATCGTGCCGGACCTCGCGCCGCAGCAGGCGCCCGCCGTGCTCGACGCGCTCGCCGCGGCCGGCGTCGCGCTCGTGCCCGTGGTCGGGCCGGCGACGCCGATCGGCGCCCTCACACGAGCCGCGCGTCAGGCGCGCGGCTTCGTCTACGTCGCCTCGACGAGCGGCCCGACCGGCGAGCGCGCCGCGCTGTCCGCCGGCGTCGGCTCGCTCGTCGGTCGCGTCAAGGAGCACAGCTCGGTGCCCGTCGCGCTGGGCTTCGGGATCTCCTGCCCCGCTCAGGCGGCGCACGCCGCGCGCGCCGGCGCCGACGGCGTCATCGTCGGCAGCCGCCTCGTCCGCGCGGCCGCCGAGGCCGCCGACCCACCCGCCGCCGTCCGCGATCTCGTCGCGGCGTTCTCCGCGGCGCTGGAGGACGGCTTGCACGCCGCCCCCGCGGCGGCGACGATCTCCTGACGCCCTCAGCGCGCGGTCAGCCGGCGCCGAAGCCGACCCGGTGCTCGTCGCGCTCGGTGCGCACGTAGACGACCTCGCCGAGGTTCAGCCGGATCGTGCCGTCGTCGACGGTGAGGTCGTGCCATTCGCCGCCGGCGACCGCCCGCAGCAGCGCGTCGAGCGCCGCGTCCTCGATGCGCACCGCCAGCGGCTGCGTCCCGCCGCTGAAGCCGATCGCGACCCGCTGCAGCGCCATCAATGCGCCTCCGCCGGCTGGACGATCTCGGTCAGCAGGCCGCCGGCGGTCTTGGGGTGCAGGAACGCCACGCGCGAGCTGCGGATGCCGGTGCGCGGGGTCTCGTCGATCAGCTTCAGGCCCGCCTGCTTGAGCGCCGCGAGC
>DASZOA010000093.1:0-1771 GCA_035551055.1 Solirubrobacteraceae bacterium | reverse complement strand
CACCGGCGTCACGTTCCTGCCCGGGGGCGCGGTCATGGCCGAGCGGTCGTCGCGCACGACCATGCGCCTGTCGTTCGGGCTCGTCGAGCCCGAGCTGCTCGACGAGGGCGTGCGGCGCCTGGCGGTCGCGCTGCGCGCGGTCCGCCGGCGCGGCCGGGCCGGCGCGACCGGCGCGCTGTCGTAGCGCCCGGGGGGCGCGGCGCCGGGCGGAGCCCGCGGCGGACCGGCGGTCGAGCGGCGGTCCGGGTCGTGCGACGGGCCGTCTAGGGTGCGCGCGTGCATCGCCCTCACCTGCGGGCCCTCCTGCGGCGCACCCTCGTCGCCACGCGCCGCGCCGCGGTGGAGTTCGTCGAGGACCGCGGGCACCGCTCCGCCGCCCAGATCAGCTTCTTCGCGATCCTCTCGTTCATCCCGCTCGTGCTGCTGCTGGCGGCCGCGTTCGGCCTCGTCTTCGACGACTCCGACGTGCGCGCGCGGATCATCGAGACGGTCTTCGACAACGTTCCGCTCGCCAGCAGCGACGACCGGCCGACGCTCGAGCGCGCGGTCGGCGACGCGCTCGACCGGGCCGGCGGCCTGGGCATCCTCACGACGCTGCTGCTGCTGGTCGCCGCCAGCGGCGTCATGGGGGCGCTGCGCCACTCGATCAACGAGGCCTGGGACATCGAGGAGCGCCCGCCGCTGCTCAAGCGCAAGGCGCTCGACCTCGCGCTCGTGCTCGGCGGCACGTCGATCCTCGCGCTCAGCGTGTCGCTGACTCTCACCCACCGGCTCGCGGACATCGTCGACGACGAGGACGGGGGCGGCTGGCTGATCGCCGCGCTGCTCGACGTCGCGGAGGAGCTGCTGCCGTTCGCCTTCGTCGTGCTGGGGCTGCTGTTCCTCTACCGGATCCTGCCGCTGCACCGCGACCCCCTGAAGGACATCTGGCCGGGGGCGATCGTCGCCGCGATCGGCCTGACGATCGTCAGGCAGGCGCTCGAGCTGTACTTCGAGCACCTGACCGACTTCGGCGCGATCTACGGCTCGCTCGGGGCCGCGATGGCGCTGCTGATCTTCGTCTACGCCGCCTCCAACGTCGTCGTCTTCGGAGCGGAGTTCGCCTCGGAGTGGGCGCGCGCGGCCGACACGCGGTCCAAGTCCGGCGGCTGATCCTTGTACAGCCGGGCCATAGACGCCGCGCGAAGTTTGTCCTGAGGGACAAAGACCCGCCGCCGACCGGCGGCGAGCCTGTGGCGCACCGACGGGGAGAGGAACTCATGAAGCTCGTGATCGGGATCGTGCGCCCGGACAAGGTCAACGACGTGCTCGAGGCCCTGTACCGCGCCGAGGTGCGCGGCCTGTCGCTCAGCCGGGTGCAGGGCCACGGCGGCGAGCTCGACCGCGTGGAGACCTATCGCGGCACGCGCGTGAAGATGGGGCTCGCCGAGAAGGTCCGCTTCGAGATCGCGGTGTCCGAGGAGTTCGTGCAGCCGACGATCGACGCGCTCTGCGACGGCGGCCGGACCGGGGAGGTCGGCGACGGCAAGATCTTCGTGGTGCCGCTGGAGCGGGTGGTGCGCATCCGCACCGGCGAGACCGACCGCGGCGCCGTGACGCCGGTGCAGGGCTCGTGAGCGCCGCGATCCTCGCCCAGGCGGCCAAGGTGGACACCGGGGACACGGCCTGGATGCTGGTCGCCACCGCGCTGGTCCTGTTGATGACCGTGGGGCTCGGCCTGTTCTACGCCGGGCTGGTTCGCTCCAAGAACACCCTGAACACGTACATGATG
>DASZOA010000092.1:0-4350 GCA_035551055.1 Solirubrobacteraceae bacterium | reverse complement strand
GGCGCAAGAGCGCGCCGTCGGGCGCGCCGCCGAGCACCGTCTCGAGCGCGCTGACGCCGAGCGCCTGGAGCCCGACGGCGGGCTCGTCGGGCGCCGCGCGCACGACCCAGCCGGCGGCCGGGCCGAGCCGGGCGGCACACCAGCGCTCGAGCGCCGGCTCGAGCGCGGCCAGCGCGGTGGGCGCCCAGCCCGTGTCGCCGGCGGTCGGCGCGCCTGCCAGCGCGCCGGCCACGTAGGTGACGAGCCGTCCGCTGCGCGGCGTCGTCGCGACGCCCAGCTCCTGCGGGACGCCCTCGCCCCGCCCGATCGCGTCGGCGGAGAGGCCCGCTCGCAGCGGCGTGCCGCCGACGAGGTGGTGGACGCTCTCGGCCAGCAGCAGGTCGCCGAGCGCGTCGACGGCGTCGTCGAGCTCGGCCACGAGCTCGCGGACGCGGTCCTCGTCGTCGCCGAGCGCGATGCCCGTCCCGCCGGTCGCGAACGCCTGCCGCAGCGCCTGCCCGTCGACGACGTTGCGCGCCGCGACCGTCGCGCGCGCGTCCTCGGTCCGCCCGTCGCCGACCGCCGGCTCGACCTGCGGCGCGAGCGGGAAGACCGCGCGAAAGTCTTCGATGTGGCGCTCGAGCCCGCGCTCGTGCAGCCCGCGCTCGAACCGGTAGCCGAGCAGCGCCGCGAGCGGCTGGCCGCTGCGCGCCCCGTCCAGGAGCGCGAGCGCCCTGCGCACCCGCGAGGACCGCAGGTCGACGGCGAGCGCGGCCTGGTCACTCGTCGCGAGCCACCCCGAGCGCAGCACCGCGGCGGTCATGGCGTGGTGCAGCGACGGCGCGATGACGTACCCGTCGCTGCCCGCGCGCAGCGACGGCTCCTGGGGGCGCACGTCGTGCAGCCAGCCGTACGCGCCGGTCCGCAGCCCCGTCGGCGCCAGCTCGATCCGCACCGCCTCGAGCCGCGCGCTCGCCAGCGACGTCACCCACGCGTCGAGGCGGTAGGCGGTGACGTCGATCGCCTCGCCGAGCGCGCGCTCGACGCCGGCAAGGTCCTCGACGGCCGCGTCCTCGAGTTCCTTGACGTCGCTGCGCAGCGACTCCAGCAAGTCAGCGAGCTGCCCGAGTCCGATCAACGTGTCACTCGGCGAGGCGGTCCCCTGTTCGACCGCCAGCCGCGCGCGCTCGGCCACCGGGGCGAACAGAAACGACCAGAACAGGATCGGGACGTAGATCGGCAACAGAACGCCCGACGTGCTCGTCTCCAGCGCCAATTCCAAGGCGGCGCGCAGGTCGTCGAACTCTTGCTGCAGGCTGCTGAAGTCCGGGTCCTGGTCCAGCGGCGTGGAGCGCGCGACCTCGACGGCCCGATCGATCAGGCCGAGGAACGCGCTGAGCGGCCGCTGCACGACGAGCTGCTGCAGCTCGGGCGTGGGCGGGTCGGCAACGAGATGCTCGCTGCCGGCCGTGCTCGGCCAGCGCAGCCCGAAGCGCGTGGAGTGGTTGACGATCCCGACCGCCGGGGGCGGCGGCGTCTCGTCCGGGCTCGGCGGGTCGGTGGAGTCGATGACGACGCGGCGCGAGGCCGGCCGGCGGCTGAGGATGTCGAGGATCGTGGCGATCTGGTCGGGGCCCGTGCCGACCTGCCGACCGCGGTCGGAGCGCTCGGCGTAGGCGGTCCGGACCGACCGGGCGACGATCGCGACCATCTCCTCGACGCCGCTTCCGCGCCAGAGCTCGAGCGCGGTCGCGGGCAGGACGCCGTAGGGCTGGCGGCCGACGCGCAGCATCGGCAGCGGCCCGCGGCCGCGCACGAAAAAGACCATGTGGCCGAGGAGGTCGAGCAGGTCCGGGCGCGTGGTGCCGCCGATCGGCACCCAGTCGCCGCTCGTCGACAGGACGCGCGCGACGGCCTGGTTGGCGAGCATCCTCAGCTGCTCGCCGTCGTCGTGCAGCGCGTCGGGCGCGATGGCGAGCGTCCGCTCGCCGTCGACGCTGAGGGCGGCCGCCAGGCGCGCGACCGGCTGCAGGCTGCTCGGGTTGTAGTCCTCGCGCTGCCGGGCGACGTCGTCGGGCGCGCGGGGCTCGGGACGCGAACGCCAGCCCGACCGGCTCTCGGGCGTGTTGTTCGTCGGCGTCCCGACCGGCAGGACGGCGAGCCCGTCGGTGTACGTGTGAGCGTCGAGGAGGTCCTCGAGCGCGCGCGTGCCGTCCTCGCGCGCGACGCCGAGGACGGTGACGCGGTCAAACGCCAGGTCGGTCTCGGTCATCGGCACGCGGACGCCGAGCCCGCGAACGACGGCCGCGTCGAAGTTGACGAGCCACGCGGCGGCCTCATGCCACGGCCCGTCTCGGTCGGCCCCGTTGGCGCCGGGCCGGTCCGGCGGCGCGAGGCCGACGTCGACGTCGGCGGGGATCGGCGCGCCCTCCACGCGCCACAGCAGCCGCCCGTGCCGGTAGCCGGAGAACACGAGCCGCTCGGGCAAAAGCGCCGCCTTCGCCGCGCGTGTCCACGCCGCGTCGCGCGGCGGCGCCGGCGCGTCGCCGGCGGCCTCGCGGCGCAGCACCTCGGTCGCCCACGCCGCCCGGCCGAGGCCGACCGCCGCGACGAGCGCCCGCCACGCCGCAAGCCGGGCGTCCGCGTCGGCCGCCGCCGCGACCTTTGCGCCGTAGGTGTCGGCCGCGGCGCGCTCGCCCGCGGTCAGGCCCGGCTCGTGGGTGTCGACGTGGACGTCGTCCGGGTACGCGCGGATCCACAGCTCGACGCGCCCGTCGAAGACCCGGTACGTCGTCTCCAGCCGCAGCGGCAGCAGCAGGACGGGGTCGGCGGTGTCCTCCTGCCACACCGGCGGCGCGCTGCTTGCCGCGTCGTCGTAGGCGGCCTGGGCGCCGTCGAGCGCGTCGATCGCCTCCTGCGCCGCGGCCTGCGCGTCGGGCACGTCCTGGTCGCGCAGCTCGGCGATGAGCTCGTCATGGCGCTCCAGCGCCGACAGCGAGAAGAACGGGCGGCGCCGCACGTGCGCCCTGAGCTGGCCGTCGAGCGCGGTGACCCGAAGGAGCGCCGCCTCGGCGCGCAGGCGGGCCTCGGTGATAGCGCGGCGGGCGTCGGCGAGCGGGTCGGCCACGTCAGCGTCCCACGAGGCGGTGCGAGTGGATGAGGACCCGGAACGGCCGCTGGAGCGCGATGCTCGCCACGTCGGCGGCGTCGTGGCGCCAGCGCGCGCCGGTCGTGTCCTTCGGCGGCGTGGGGAGCGGCCGGTCGGCGAGCGCGAAGCCGCGCTCCTGCGGGACGTCGCCCCAGTCGAGGTCGTCCCAGAAGTCGAGGGTGGGCGTGGTACCGGGCGCGTCGAACCCAAACCGGATCCGGTACGTGTGCTCCTGAAAGACGAAGAACAGCCCCGGCGCCTGGTCGGGCGGCAGGCGCAGGCTCGCGGGGTCGGGGTGGCGGAACGCGTACGCCGCGGTCTGCTCGTCGATGCGCACGACGAACGCCGGCGCCTGCCACTGCGCCGGATCGAGCACCGCGGTCCGGGCGTCGAGTGCCGGTGCGGCGGCGACGACCATGTCGGGGAAGCGCCGCACGACGCTGCCGCGGACGAGCAGCACGGCCAGGTCGGCGGCGCCGCTTGCGAGGTGGCTGCCGAGCGCGCCGGTCCAGGTATGGATCGGCGGGATGTCGTCCTCGCCCTCGGGGCGGGGCCAGAACCGCGCAAACGGCGTTCCGCGCAGGTCGGTCGGGTACTCGCGCCAGCGCAGCTCGCCGGCCAGCTCGTGCGCGAGGCCGACCATGAACGCCTCGACGAAACGCGGCTCCGGGCGCAGCAGCGCGCACGACTCGGGCGGCGCGTCCGCGATCCCGGGCACGAGCCAGTCTGGCGCGAAGTCGACGAGGGCGAGCGCCATCGGCGCGGGGAACGTCGGGTGCAGCATGACCGGCGCCAGCGGGTCGGGCGCGGTCATCGCGCCGGGGACGCTCGCGCCCGCCCGCAGCCGGGCGACGATCCCCGCCGACGGGCGCAGCGCCTCGTGCAGGCGGTCGCGCAGCCCGGCCACGTCGAGCCGCAGCCCGGCTTCGGTGAGGCCGGGCTCGCCGGGCGGCGCCTCGCGGGCGGCGAGGACGTCGGCGCGCACAACCTGGAGGAGCTGTGCCGTGCCCTGGAGCTGCGGCGCGAGCGTCGCGCTGAGCGTCGCGAGCTGTCCGGACAGCAGCATCGATGGCGGGACGCCGGTCGACGCGACGTGCTCGTCGAGCGCGTCGGCCTGCGCCTGCAGGCCGTTCGCGCGGGCCGCCCGGGCGAGCGTGCCGAGCAGCAGCACGTCCCGCGCGGCGGTGCCCGCCTCGCCGGCCGCGACGGCGCTGAGCGTCGCC
>DASZOA010000091.1:0-5990 GCA_035551055.1 Solirubrobacteraceae bacterium | reverse complement strand
CGCCCGACGTCCGGCGCGAGCTCCAAGGGCTGCTGGCGGCCTGGCTGCTCGGCCGCCGCGGGGCGCTCAGGTCCCCACTGCGGACGCTGCCGGCGGCGATCCTCGAATGGAGGCCGCGGGCGCTTCGGTGACGCGCGCCGCAGCACGGCCACAGGCCGGCTCAGCGCTGCCGGACGCGCAGCCCCGTGCGCCTGCCGGTGACGAGCGCGTGCTTGTTCAGGACGCCGGGAAGGCCGCCGGCGAAGCCGCCGGGCGTCACGTACCAGCGCTCGAAGGCCTGCTCGCGGAACGCGTGCGAGACCGTCGGGTAGTAGAGCGCGAGCGCCGGCAGGTCGCGGGCGACGATCTCCTGCATGCGCGCCAGCATGGCCGCTCGCGCGGTGGCGTCGGCGGTCACGAGCTGGCGTTCGGCGAGGCGGTCGAACTCGCGGTCCACCCAGCCCTGCGCGCCCTGCAGGCGCTCCTCGATGCGCGAGGAGAAGAACGTGCGCAGGAGATCCGGATCGGCGTTCGGCGCGGTGCCGCCGGGTCCGGGATACAGCGTCAAGGCAGCCTCGTCGGCTCCGCGCCGCGTGCGCTCGAACAGCGTCGGCAGATCGACGGCCTGCGGCTCGAGCTCGACGCCGACGGCCTTCAGCGACGCCACCAGGAGATCGAGCACCGGCGGCACCGGGGCGTTGCCGGTCAGCAGGCGCAGCCGCAGGCGCTCGCCGTCGCGGTCGCGCCGCCAGCCGCCCGTGCGCCCGTAGCCGGCCTCGTCGAGCAGCCGCTCGGCGGCCGCGCGGTCGAACGCATACTGCTCGACGGCGACGTGGAAGGGATGATCCGGGGGCAGGAAGCCGGGGTTGCCCGGCTTCCCGCGGCCGCCGAGCAGCCGCTGCACGATCGCGCGGCGGTCGATCGCCAGCGCGACCGCGCGACGGAAGCGCACATCGGCCGGCGGCCCGCCGCGCGCCAGGTTGAAGATGAGCGGAAACGTCCAGCTGCCGGTGTTCGCGACGATCCCGTAGCGCTCGTCGGAGCGCAGCGGCGCGAGCGCACCCGGACCGACGCCTTCCACCGGGGTGCTGGCGACGTCGATCTCGCCGGCGCGCAGCGCCGCCAGCTCGTCGTCGACCGGGCGCAGCTCGAGGCGCCGCACGAACGGAGCACCGAGGAAGTAGCGGTGGTTGGCGACGAACAGCGCCGACCCCTCGCCGACCGACAGGGACTCGAGCAGATACGGCCCGGTGCCGACGAGCACCTCCCGGTCCTGGGCGCGCCGCGGGTCGCGGATCGACGACCAGACGTGGCGCGGGATGATCGGCAGGGCGCCCGCGACGGCTTCGAGGAACGTGACGGCGGCGATCCGCAGCTCGACCTCGACGCTCCGCGGGCCCGTGGCGCGCGCCTCCTTGACCCCGAACGGCTGGGCGACGAGCAGCGGCCCGAGCGGCTGGCGGGCGAAGTACTCGAACGTGAACGCGACGTCGTCGGCGGTCAGCGGGCGGCCGTCGTGCCAGCGCACTCCCTCGCGCAGCTCGAAGCTGTACGTCAGCCCGTCGGGTGAGCGCTCGAAGCGCTCGGCCAGCCACGGGAGCAGCCGCCCGCTGGCGTCCGTCCACAGCAGCGAGTCGTAGAGGTAGCTCATCTGCACGTAGCCGGGCCCGGCGATGTAGCTGAACGGCGACGGAAAGCCGAAGAAGCCGCCCGGCAGCCGGACCGTTCCCGGCGGTGGCGCCGGCGTCGAGGCGCCGCACGACGGCAGGCCGAGCGCGAGCGCCGCCGCCGCCGAGCCGCGCACGAACGTGCGCCGCGTCATGCGCGGCTGCATCAGCGCTCGCCGACCTCGAAGCTCGGCGCGGACGCCACGAGCGCCCGCGCGGTGTCGCTGCTGGGACTGGTGCCGACCCGCTGCGAGCTGCCGTGCTCGACGACGCGGCCGGCATCGAGCACGACGATCCGATCGGTCGCCTTGCGCACGAGCGCGAGATCGTGGGAGATCAGCACGAGCGCGAGCCCCATCTGCGTCTGGCGCTCGCGCAGCACGACGAGCAGCCGCGCCTGCTCGGAGGCGTCCAGCATGCTCGTGGGCTCGTCGGCGACGAGCACCTCGGGGTCCGCGATCAGCGCGCGCGCGAGCGCGATCCGCTGCAGCTGGCCGCCCGACAGCTCGTGCACGCGCGCGTCGAGGAAGGGACCCGATCGTGGCAGCGCGACGGCCTCGAGGACCTCCGCGACGGCCGCGCGGCGGCGGCGGCCGTCGAGCCCACCGCGGATGTCGAGCGGCTCGCGCACGAGCTCCTCGACGCGCAGGCGCGGAGAGAGCGCCTCCCACGGGTCCTGCATGACGAGCTGCACGCGTGCGCGCAGGGTGCGCGCCGCGTCCCGCGCCGGCGCTCGGTCGGGGTCGAGGCGGACCTCGCCCGCATCGGCGTCGAGCTGCCCGGCGAGGATGCGCGCGAGCGTCGTCTTTCCGCTTGCCGTGGGACCGACGACGCCGACGGCCTCGCCGTGCACGACGTCGAGCGACACGCCGCGCAGCGCGCTCGTCGCGCGGCCGGTGCGACCGAAGCTCTTGCACAGCCCGACCGCGGACAGCACCCGCCGCAGCCCGCCCGGATGGCATGCGACGAGCCGCCCGCGGACGGGCTGCAGAACCGGGCGCTGCTCGCGGCAGACCGGCTCGGCCTGGCTGCAGCGCGGCCAGAACGCGCAGCCGCCGGGCAGGGCGCGCGGATCGGGCGGCGCGCCGCGGATCGGGCGCAGGTCCTTGGTCGTGCTCATGACGGGATAGGCGCGCACGAGACCCGCGGTGTAGGGGTGCGCGGGCCGGTCGATGACGTCGCGGGTGTTCCCGGCCTCGATCGCCTCGCCGGCATAGAGCACGAGACAGCGCGGGCTCAGACGCGCCGCCGCGGGCAGGTCGTGCGTGAGCACGACGAGCCCGAAGCCGCGCGCTGCGGCAAGCCCGGCGATCCGCTCGAGCAGCTCGCGGCGCGCGAGCGGGTCGCGCCCGGCGGTGGGTTCGTCGAGGACGACGAGCTCGGGGTCGAGCGCCAGGGTCATCGCCAGCGCGACGCGGCGCCGCTCGCCGCCCGACAGCTCGTGCGGATGGCGCTCGAGCAGCTCGGGCGCGAGCCCCAGCCCGACGGCGAGCTCGGCGGCGCGCCGCCGCGCCTCCCGGCGGTCCATCCGGCGGCGCTCGCGCAGCGGCTCGGCCAGCTGGGCGCCGATCGTCGCCGTCGGATTCAGCGGGGCGCCCTGCAGCGCGATCGAGACGGTCTCCCAGCGCAGCTCGGCCAGCGCGGGCGGGTCGGCACCGAGGACCTCGCGACCGAGCACGCGGACGCTGCCGCTTGCCTGGGGGGGCCCGATCAGGCCGACGATGCAGTGTCCGAGCGTCGACTTGCCCGTCCCGCTCTCGCCGACGATCGCCAGCGACTCGCCGCGCTCCAGCGAGAAGCTCACGCCGCGCAGCGCGTCGACCCCGCCGGCGAAGCGGACGCGCAGCTCGCCGACCTCCAGCAGCGCGGCCATCAGGCGCGCTCCCAGCGCGGGTTGGACCGCGGCTCCAGCCCGAAGCCGATGAACGCCAGGCCGATCGCCGCCAGCGTGATCGCCAGCCCCGGCGGCAGCACCCACCACGTCCACTGTGAGGTGAGGTAGACGCCCTGGTGCTCGAGCGCGCGGTTGAGCAGCCCGCCCCAGCTGATCTCCGTCGGGTCGCTCAGTCCGAGGAAGGCCAGTCCGGCCTGCAGCACGACGGCGGTGGCGGCCCAGTAGACGAAGCTCGCCGCGACGAGCGGGCCGACGGCGGGCAGCAGGTGCCGGCGGATCAGGTAGGGCGGGCGCGCGCCGAAGCCGCGCGCCGCCTGCACGTACCCGCGCC
This sequence comes from Solirubrobacteraceae bacterium, assembly GCA_035551055.1. Classification (GTDB taxonomy): domain Bacteria; phylum Actinomycetota; class Thermoleophilia; order Solirubrobacterales; family Solirubrobacteraceae; genus CADCVQ01. The sequence continues at coordinate 2,119 of DASZOA010000091.1, read as the reverse complement.
CGCCGAGCGTCAGCGTCTGGCTGCGCACGACGCGGGCGATCGCGGGCCAGCCGGCGAGCGCGATGACGAGGACGACGGTCGCCCGGCTGGGGCCGGCGAGCGCGACGATGACGATCAGGAGCGGCAGCGCGGGGAGGGCGAGAGCGATGTCGATGACCCGCATGGTCACGAGATCGAGGACGCCGCGCGCCAACCCTGCGGCGGCGCCGACGAGCGCGCCGGCGGCGACCGCGATGCCGGCGGCACAGACCGCGATGATCGTCGAGCTGCGCGCGCCCCAGACCAGCTGGGAGAGGATGTCCTGGCCCGAGTCGTTCGTGCCGAGCAGATGCGCGCCGCTCGGCGGCTGGAACGACCTTCCGGAGATCGCGCGCGGGTCGTACGGCGCGAGCACGGGCGCGAGCGCGGCGACGAGCGCGAGGCAGGCGACGATGGCGCAGCCGATCCACAGCACGAGCGGCCGCCCCGCCGTCACGCCGCGGTCCTCGGATCCAGCCGCCGGTAGAGCAGCTCGGCGAGCAGGTTCGCAGCGACGACGGCGAGGCTCAGCACGAGGAAGCAGCCCTGCATCAGCGGGTAGTCGCGATCGGCGACCGACTCGAACAGCAGCCGGCCGACGCCGGGATAGGCGAACACCGTCTCGACGAAGATCGCCGCGGTGACGGCCAGCGGGATGTGCAGCGTCGCCACGGTGACGGCGGGCAGCAGCGCGTTGCGCGCCGCGTAGCGGTACTTCAGGACGCGATCGCTCAAGCCCTTCACGCGTCCGAGCAGCAGGTGGTCGGACCCCAGCTCGCCGACCATGCTCGCGCGCATCACGAGGTACTGGAAGGTCACGAACTGCAGCGCCAGCACCGCCGCCGGGAGCGCCAGGTGGTGCGCCACGTCGAGGATCTCGTGCAGCGGGCCAGCCGACTGCGCGAACGGCGTGCGTGCGCCGTAGAGCGGAAACCAGCCGAGCCTGACGGCCAGGACGTACGCCGCCACCGAGGCGAGGAAGAACGACGGCAGGTTGTCGAGCGCGAGGAACAGCGCGACGAGGCGTCGATCGACGGGCCTGCCCCGCCGCCAGCCCGAGTGGATGCCGGCGACCATCCCGATCGCGGTGCCCAGCACGAGCGCCGTCGCGACGAGCAGCAGCGTCCACCCGACCCGGTCCGCGAGCACGCTGGCGACCGGCGCGTGGCGGCGGATCGACGTTCCCAGGTCCCCGCGCGCGAGGTCGAGCAGGTAGCTTCCGTACTGCTCCGGCAGCGGCCGGTCGAGCCCGTAGTAGCGCTCGAGCGCGCCCCGCGTCGCGGCGTCTCCGACGAACGCCGCCGAGCGGGGATCGCTGAGCGTCTCGATCGGCTGTCCCGGCAGCGCGCGGGGCAGCCAGAAGTTCAGCGTCACGAGCACGAGGACGACGAGCGCGTAGGAGCCAAGCAGCCCCCATCGCGCCCGCCTCCTCACGCCGTGCGACCGCTCAGCCGGGTCCGATCCGACACTCCGGCGCGAGTCCGAGTTGCCCGACCTCGGCGTTGACCGGCTCGAGCATGCGCGGGTTTTGGATGATCGTCGGGTTCTGCTCGAGCCGCTCCCTCAGCTCGGCCGATTCGTCGAGCCACGCGCGGAACTCCTCGGCCTCGCCCTCGGACGGCTCGACCGCGCGCAGCTCCTCGATCTGGGCCGTGTACTCGGGGATGATCGTCTCCCTCGCAAGCTCTCCGAACTCCCGCGGGCTCGGCAGCCTGCCGCCGGCGAGAACCCTGCTGGCGGCCTCGCTGATCCTCGCGTGGTGGCGCTTGCAGATCTCGTTGGCGTCCGCGACGAACTCCTGCCTGCTCGGCGCGTCGTCGCCGCATCCGCCCAGCGCGACGCCGACCGCCACGGCGGTGGCGAGCGCCGCTCGACGGGTGCCCTGTCTGGTCATGCCCCCTCCCTTCGTCGACGGCTCGCGACGATATCGGCTGTCACCGTGTCGAAGCGTAGAGTCCGCGGCAACAGGCTCCCATCCGCAGGCTGCAGAACATCGACGCCGCACTGCACCGCTGGCTGGTCGCCCACAGCCTCGCCGTGCTGCGCATCAGCCTCGGGGTGGTCTTCCTGATCTTCGGCGTGCTGAAGTTCTTCCCCGAGC
>DASZOA010000090.1:0-5638 GCA_035551055.1 Solirubrobacteraceae bacterium | reverse complement strand
GCCGGCCGGCGAGCGCGAGCTGGCCGCGCAGGCCGACGTCTACCGGCGGATCGTGCGCAGCTGCCTGGAGGTCGACTGCCGCTCGCTGACATTCTGGGGCTTCACCGACGGGCGCTCGTGGATCTCCGAGACGCAGGCCGGTATGGGCGCCGCGACCCTGCTCAACGAGGAGCTCGAGCCCAAGCCGGCGTTCTCGGCGGTGCAGCAGGCGCTGCGGCGCTGACGCGCAGCACGATCTGCGGGTCGGCGTCGTGCCGGGGTGTCGCTCGCGCAATGACATGTGGGCTCGAGTGACATGCCGCGCGCCCCGGGTGGTTCAGGTGTCACTCGGGCACGTGCGCGGCGGGAGCGGCCGCGACGGCGTCGTGCGCCTTGTCGGCGACCTCGTGGGCGTCGCGGCCGCCGCGAAGCGCTGCGGGGCCGTAGGGCCGGTGCCGCGGGATACCCGGCTCGAGGTTCGCGAAGCGCGTTCGTCGCGGAAACGGAAGCGATGAAGGGAGGTAGGCGCGGCTGGCCGGCGGTACGGCGAAGCCCGATTCGTCGCGTAAGCAGCTGGGAGAATGCACCGGCGATGCGCGACCGCGCGATCGATCCCTGCGCAGCCGGCTGGGCCGCTCTCGGGAAGCGGCGCTGGGCCGATGCGCGAGCGCAGTTCGAGGCGGCGCTGCGCACCGACGAGCATCCCGAGGCGCTGGAGGGCCTCGGCTGGGCGGCGTGGTGGCTCGACGACGCCGACGCGACGTTCGCCGCCCGTGAGCGCGCCTACCGGCGCTACCGCGACGACGGCGACGACGCCAGCGCCGCGCGGGTCGCGATCTGGCTCGCCGGCGACCACCTCGACTTCCGCGGCGAGAGCTCGGCCGCCGGCGGCTGGCTCGCGCGGGCCGCGCGCCTTATCGAGGGCCGCGAGCCCTGCGAGGAGCACGGCTGGCTCGCGTTCTACGAGGCCTACCTGGCCTCGGCGGCCGGAGATCACGCCGCCGCGCGGACGCTCGCCGCGACGACCGCGCAGCTCGGTCGGCGCCTCGGCGTCGCCGACCTCGAGATGCTCGGGCTGGCGCTCGAGGGGTCGGCGCTCGTCGCGCTGGCCGAGATCCGCGACGGCATGCGCCGCCTCGACGAGGCGGCCGCCGGCGCGCTCGCCGGCGAGGCGCGGCTGCCGATCTCCGAGGGCTGGACGTGCTGCTTTCTCATTGCGGCATGCGAGCGCGTCGGCGACCTCGAGCGCGCGAGCGAGTGGTGCGATCGCGTGGCCCGGTTCGCCCGCCGCCACGACAGCGCCTTCCTGCTCGGCATCTGCCGCACCCACTACGCCGCCGTGGAGCTCTGGCGCGGCGACTGGGCGCGCGCCGACGCCGAGCTCGTCGCGGCGGTCGCGGACTTCGAGCGCTCGCGACCGCCGTACGCCGGCGACGCGATCGCCTGGCTGGCCGAGCTGCGCCGCCGCCAGGGGCGCGTCGGCGAGGCGCTCGAGCTCGCCGAGCGCGCCGGCAGCCATCCACGTGCGCAGCTGTGCCGCGCGGCGATCGCGCTCGACGGCGGGCACGCGCTGCAGGCCGCCGAGCTGTGCGAGCGCGTGCTGCGCGGCCGCGCGGCGGACGCGCGGATGGACCGCGCGGCGGCGGTCGAGCTGCTCGTCGAGGCGCGGGCACGGCGCGGGGAGCACGACGCCGCGCAGGCGGCGCTCGCCGAGCTGCAGGAGACCGCGCGGATCGTCGAGACGCCTCCGCTGCGCGCGGTGGCCACACGCGCGGCCGGGATCGTGGCGGCGGCCGGCGGAGAGCACGAGCGCGCCCGCGTGCTGCTCGAGGACGCCGTCGACGGCTTCGCCGCCTGCGGCGCGCCCTACGAGGCTGCGCGCGCGCGGGCCGAGCTGGCGGCGACGCTCGTCGCGCTGGGCCGACCCGAGGCTGCAGCGAGCGAGTCCGCCGCCGCGCGGCGGGCGCTCGCCGAGCTGGGGGCGCACGCCGGTGACGAGCCTGCCGACGCCGGCACAGCGCCGGCGTCCGGCGGGCTCACTCCGCGCGAGACCGAGGTCCTGCGCCTCGTCGCGGAGGGGCCCAAGGCCGCGCTCGCGGCGCGCGGGCCTCGCCCACATGGGCCATGCGCGGCGCGCGGCGCAGGATGGCCGCTTCGGGCGAAGTCGCGCGCGCCGGGGGCGCGTACGGTCCCGGCGCATGAGCAGCCAGGCGACGACGATGCGGGAGATGGCCCGGCTCGCGGGCCTGGCGCGGATCGAGAGGAGCGTCATGTCCACGAACGAGACGATCGACGCGGCGGCCACCGCGCGCGCGCTGTGGTCGGCCGGCGACTACCACCGCTTTGCCACGACGGTCGGAGTCTGGGAGCTCGGGCCGGTGCTCGTCGAGGCGTGTGCGATCGCACCGGGCGACCGCGTGCTCGACGTCGCCGCCGGCGCGGGCAACGTCGCCCTGCGCGCGGCCGCCGCCGGCGCCGATGTCGTCGCCTCGGATATCACCCCCGAGAACCTCGAGGCGGGACGGAGCGCCGGGCTCGAGCTCGGCCTGGAGCTCGAGTGGGTGCAGGCCGACGCGCAGGAGCTGCCGTTCGGCGACGCCGAGTTCGACGTCGTCACCTCCTCGGTCGGCGCGATCTTCGCGCCCGACCACCAGGCGGTCGCCGACGAGCTCGTGCGGGTCTGCCGGCCGGGCGGGCGGATCGGGATGATCAACTTCACCCCCGAGGGCCTGGCCGCCGAGTTCTTCGAGGTGTTCGCCCCGTACGGACCGCCGCCGCCCGAGGGCGCGCAGCCGCCGCTCCTGTGGGGCGACGAGGCGCACGTCGGCGAGCTGTTCGGCGACCGGATCGCGTCGCTGGAGCTCGAGCGCCGCGAGCTCGTCGAGCGCCACCCGGGCGGGCCGGCCGCCTACTGGGGCTTCTACCGCCAGACATTCGGTCCGGTCGTCGCGCTGCGCTCGCAGCTGGCCGACGACCCCGCTCGCCTGGCGGCCTTCGACCGCGACGGCCTGGCGTTCGCGGAGCGCACGAACCTCGGCGCGCCGGAGGGACCGGCGGAGTACCGCTACGAGTACGTCGTCGCGGTCGCGCGCCGCGCGTGAGCGGCGCATCGTCGGCGGGGCCGGCCGCGACGGGATAATCGGCGCATGGACGACCTCGCCAGCGCCCGTTGACGGCCGCCGCGGCGGCGCCGCTGCGGCTCGGCGTGCTCGACCAGTCGCCGCTCTCGCAGGGCTCCGACGCGGTGGCCGCGCTGCGCGGCAGCGTGGAGCTGGCGCGCGCGGCCGACCGGCTGGGGTTCGCTCGCTACTGGGTCGCCGAGCACCACGACCCGCAGCGCTACGCCGGTCCCAGCCCGGAGGTGCTCGTCGGCCCGATCGGGCTGGTCACGAGCCGCATCCGCGTCGGCAGCGGCGGCGTCATGCTGCCGCACTACAGCCCGCGCAAGGTCGCCGAGAGCTTCGCCGTGCTGGCCGGGCTGCTCGGCGACCGCGTCGATCTCGCCGTCGGGCGAGCGGCGGGCACCGACGACCCGGCGCTGATCCACGCGCTGCAGCGCGACCGCCGCACGCCAGCGCCCGACGACTTCGCCGAGCAGCTCGACGAGCTGCTCTGCTACCTCGACGGGCGCCCACCGCCCGACGAGCGCTTCGCGCGCCTGCCGCCGCTGCCCGCGGGCGCCGAGCCGTGGCTGCTGGGCTCGTCGCCGGCGAGCGCGGTGCTCGCCGCCCGGCGCGGGCTGCCATACGCGTACGGCGAGTTCATCAACCCGCACGACGGCGCCGAGGCGGCCGAGCTGTACCGGCGCGTGTTCCGGCGCTCGGCGCGCCTGGCGGCTCCGCGCGTCGCGATCTGCGTCAGCGCGGTCTGCGCCGCAACCGACGCCGAGGCGCTGCGGCTGGCCGCCAGCGCCCGGCTGGCCGCGCGGCTGCGCCGAGCCGGCCGGCTCGTCGCCCTGCCGCCGCCCGACGAGGCGCTGCGCGAGCTGCGGGCCCGCGACCCGGAGGCTGCGCACCGGCCGGGGCACACGATCGCCGGCTGCCCGGAGCGCGTCCGGGCGGGCATCGAGCAGCGGGCGCGTCGCTGCGGCGCTGAGGAGGCGCTCGTCGTGACCGTGACCCACGACCTCGACGACCGCCGGCGCTCCTACGAGCTCCTCGCCGGCGCGTTCGGCCTCGCCGCGCCCGACGCGCCGCGATAATCGCCCCGTGGCCTACCGCTACCTCTTCGAGCAGATGGTCCGCCGCGAGCTGCGCCAGAAGTACCGCGGATCGGCGCTCGGGGTGCTGTGGTACCTCATCAACCCGCTCGTCCTGATGGGCGCGTACTACCTCATGTTCGGCGTCATCTTCGACCAGCCGTCGGAGCCCGACTACGCGCTGTTCCTGCTCGTCGGGCTCGTCGTCTGGGTGTTCTTCAACCAGGCGCTGGTGAGCGCGGCGCCGTCGCTGCTCGACCAGGGCGCGCTCATCCGCAAGGCGCGCTTTCCGCGCGAGATCATCCCGGCGTCGGTCGTCACCGTGCAGCTCGTGACGTTCCTCGCGCTGCTGGCGCTGCTCGCACCGATCACGATCGCGATCCGCGGGACCGTCGACGCCGCGCTGCTGGTGCTGCCGCTCGTGCTCGCCTGCCTGTTCGCGTTCGTGCTCGGCTTCGCGCTGGCGGTCAGCATCCTGCACGCGTACTTCCGCGACGTCGCGCCGATCCTGTCGGCGGCGCTGCTGCCGTGGTTCTTCGTGTCGCCGATCTTCTTCCGGCCCGAGTCGATCACGCAGCAGGAGACCGCGCGCTTCGTGCTGGAGTGGGTCAACCCGATCGCGCCATTCATCGCCGCCGTCCGCGACGTGCTCTACGGGGGCGTCGTGCCGGCCGCGCCGGAGCTCGCGTACGTCCTGCTCGCCGCGGCGCTCGCGCTGCTCGGCGGCCACGCGCTGTTTCGCCGCCTGCAGGGCGAGCTGGCGGTGGTCGTATGACGGCCTTCGACGACTCGCTGCGGCCGGGCGAGATCGTGCTCGAGCACGCCTGGCGCGCGTTCAGCGTCCGCGCCGACCGCGGGCGCACGCTCAAGGAGCTGCTGATCGGCCGCCGCCGCGCCGGCGGCCCGCCGCCGGTGCAGGCGCTGCGCGACGTCTCGCTGCACGTCGAGCCGGGCGAGACCGTCGGCATGGTCGGGCGCAACGGCGCCGGCAAGTCGTCGCTGCTGCGCGTGCTGGCGGGGATCGTCCCGCTCGACAGCGGACGGGTCGGCTGCGGCGGCAAGATCGTCTCCCAGCTCGAGCTCGGCGCCGGCTTCGGGCGCGACTTCTCCGGCCGCGAGAACATCTTCCTCAACGGCGCGCTGCACGGGCTGAACAAGGAGCAGATCGAGTCGCGGCTGGAGGCGATCATCGCGTTCTCGGAGCTCGGCGACTTCATCGACGCACCGGTCGCGACGTACTCGTCGGGGATGTTCCTGCGCCTGGGCTTCTCGATCGCCGCGCACCTCGACGCCGACGTGCTGCTGATCGACGAGGTGCTTGCGGTCGGCGACGAGGCCTTCCAGCGCAAGTGCGAGGCGCGCATCGCCGAGCAGATCGCGGGCGGCGCGACGCTCGTGCTCGTCTCGCACGACGCGGCGCTGATCGAGCGCACGTGCGAGCGGCTCGTCGTGCTCGACGGC
>DASZOA010000089.1:0-5390 GCA_035551055.1 Solirubrobacteraceae bacterium | reverse complement strand
CGCGCGCCGACGTGACCAACGCGCGCCTTTGGCGCTATCGTCCCGGTCCCGGCCGCGACCGTAGGAGCAGCGAATGGCCCGTCCCATCACCCTCGGCATCGTCGGCGACTCCGCCGCCGGCAAGACGACGATCTCAAAAGGTCTTGTCGAACTCCTCGGCGAGGAGAACGTCACGCACATCGGGACCGACGACTACCACCGCTACGACCGCGAGGAGCGCGCGGAGCTCGGCATCACGCCGCTGCACCCCGACTGCAACTACATCGACATCATGGCTCAGCACATCCACCACGTGCGCAGTGGCGAGCCGATCCTCAAGCCGGTGTACGTGCACGAGAACGGGACCTTCGGCCGGCCCGAGTACGTCGTGCCCAAGCGCTTCGCGGTGATCGAGGGCCTGCTCGGCTACCACACCCAGGAGCTCTGCGACGCGCACGACGTGCGCGTCTTCCTCGCGCCCCCCGAGGAGCTGCGCCGCGAGTGGAAGATCAAGCGCGACACGAGCAAGCGCGGCTACGACGAGGAGCAGGTCCTCGCCGAGCTCGACAAGCGCGAGCCCGACTCGGAGGCGTTCATCCGCCCCCAGCGGCGCCACGCCGACATGATCGTCAGCTTCCAGCCTGGTGAGGACGACGAGAAGCTCGACGCCGAGCTGACGCTGACCGACGGCCTCCCGCACCCCGACCTGTCGATCCTCCTCGACGGCGACGGCGAGTCCGGCATCACGATCGAGGAGGGCCGCGAGGGCGGGCGCTGCCTGTTCATCCCCGGCGATCTCCACCCCGAGCGCGGCGCCGCGATCGAGGAGGCCATCTGGGACAAGATGCACTTCGCCCGCACGCTGCGGACCGAGCGCCTCGGCGAGTTCACCGTCGGCGACGAGACGCACCGCTCCGAGTCGCTGGCGATCGTCCAGGTGCTGATCCTCTACCACCTCGTCACCGCCAAGGCGAAGGTCGCCGTCGGCGGCGACGACGTGGATGCCCGCACCGAACAGGCGCCGGCCGAGGAGCGCGCCCCCGCCCCCGCGGCGTCCGAGTAATCCCAGCGGCTACAGCCAGCCGCGCTCGGTGGCGATCAGTACCGCCTGCGCGCGGTCGACCGCGCCGAGCTTGCCGTAGATGTTGTGCAGGTGGGTGCGCACGGTCGAGGTCGACAGCTGCAGCTCGGCGGCGATCTGCTTGTAGACCTTGCCCTCGGCCAGGCGCTTGAGGACCTCGACCTCGCGGCCCGACAGCGGGCACGGATCGATCTGGCGCGGGCGCCCCGACGTCGGGTAGGGCAGGTCGTACATGACCGCGCGCAGCTCGACCGGCCCGAGGCCGACGGCGCGGGCGACCTTCAGCAGCGAGTTCGGCGAGATCTGGTCGCCCTGCGCGTAGTGCGCGAGCATGTCGGCGAGGCGCACGAAGGCGGCCTCCCCCGTCGCGTCCTCGGAGTGGTGGCGCTCGATCGCCGACGCGACCGAGCTCGGCAGCCCCCAGCGGCGCGCGAGGACGCCGCCGACGAGCGCGTGGTCGACGCCGAGCTCGCGGCGCTCGCGATGAATGCGCTCCTCCGGCGTGCGGGCGGCGGCATGCACCTGATCGGGATAGCCGGGGTAGGCGTGCGTCAGCACGAGCTTGCCGATGTCGTGCAGCAGCGACGTGACCATGAGCCGGTCGCGGTGCTCGTAGCCGGCCTCCTGGGCGAGCCGATCGGCGGCGCGCTGGGTGATGACGCCGTGCAGGCGGAAGCGCTCGGGTGCCGCGTCCCAGACCGTCGAGCGCTCGAAGAAGTCGAACGTGCGCACCCGGCTGGCCAGCGCCTGGACGGACTCGGGCGAGAGGATCTCGACCGCCTTGACGATCGACTCGATCCGCCCGCGACGACGGTCGTCGAGCTGGTTGGCCGAGCGCAGCACGCTGATGACCAGCGCGATGTCGGACTCCACGGCGGCGACGATGTCGGCCGGCGAGACGCGGTCGGCGCTGACGAGGCGCAGCAGGCGGTTGCGCGACTCGGCGAGTGCCGGAAACGCCTCGAGCGCCTCGAACGCGGCGGTCAGGCGGCGGCCGTGGCCTTCGTTGTGATGACGCTGGACGGGCGCGCTGCTGGGCTCTACGGAACGGGCGGGTGTGGTGATCATGAAGGCGTCCCTGCTTCGGGGTCAGGTCGTCGGTGCACCCCCCCTATCGGCAGGCGTGGACAGATGGTTGAGGGCCGGCGCGCGGTGCGTTAGGCGCCCAGCGCGCGCTCGATCCGCGCCAGCGCCTCGTCGCGCCCGAGCACGGCCAGCGTCTCGAAGATCCCCGGCGAGACCGCGGTCCCCGCGAGCGCCACGCGGACCGGCTGGAAGACCTGCTTGGGCTTGACGCCGCGCGCGGCGACGACCGCCTCGAGCGCGGCCTGCACGCTGTGCGGCGTGAAGGAGTCGAGCTCCGCGAGCGCCGCTCGCACGTCGCCGAGGACCGCCCGCCCCTCCTCGTCGAGCCACCTCTCGCGCGCCTTCGGGTCGTCCACGGGGCCGTCGAAGATGAAGCCGGCGAGCGGCTCGAAGTCGGCGAGCGTCTGCATCTTCTCCTGCGAGATCGTGGCCGCGGCGCGCAATCCGCGGCGTCCGGTGAACCGCTCCAGCCGCGCGGTGAGATCGTCGAGCGCCAGCGCGCGCAGGTAGCGCCCGTTCATCCAGCGCAGCTTCTGGTGGTCGAAGCGGGCGGGGTTCTTCGAGACGCGCTCGAGCGAGAAGCGCGCCGCCAGCTCGTCGACGGAGAGGATCGTCTCGTCGTCCTCGGCGCCCCAGCCGAGCAGGGCGAGGTAGTTGCTCAGCGCCTCGGGCAGGTAGCCCATGTCGCGGAACTCCTGCACCGACGCGGCGCCGTGGCGCTTGGAGAGCTTCTTGCCGTCGGCGCCGTGCAGCAGCGGCAGGTGCGCGTAGATCGGCGGGCTGGCGCCCAGCGCCTGCAGCACGAGCAGCTGGCGCGGGGTATTGGAGAGATGGTCCTCGCCGCGGACGACGTGCGTGATCGCGGCGTCCATGTCGTCGACGGCGACGGCGAAGTTGTAGAGCACGCTGCCGTCGGCGCGGGCGATCACCGGATCGTCGAGGTGGACGTGGGCGAACGTCGCGTCGCCGCGGATGACGTCGTGGACGACGGTCTGCCCCTCGTCGGGGACGCGCAGGCGGATCGCCCCCGAGCCCTCGTCCTCACCGCGGAAGCCGCGGTGGGCGCCGTGGCGCGCCTTGAACGCGTCGACAGCCTCCTTCGTCGCATTCGAGCGGTAGGCCTGCCCCGCGTCGAGCAGCCGCGCCAGCAGCTCCTGGTGGCGCTCGCTGCGCGCGATCTGGCTGGTCGGCCCCTCGTCGTAGTCGAGCCCGAGCCAGTCGAGCGCCTCGAGGATCTGCTCGACGTTCTCCGGCGTCGAGCGCTCGCGGTCGGTATCTTCGATCCGCAGCACGAGGGTCCCCCCGCCGCCCCGCGCGAGCAGCCAGTTGTAGAGCGCGGTACGTGCGCCGCCGACGTGCAGCGCGCCGGTCGGAGAAGGAGCGAAGCGGACTCTCATGAACGCCGATCACCCTACGAGATGCTGATCGGCGCGCATGTCTCGCCGGCCGGCGGCCCGGCCAAGGCCGTCGCGCGCGGCGCCGAGCGCGGCGCGCAGGCGATCCAGATCTTCAACCAGAATCCGCGCGCGTGGAAGCCGCGCGAGTACGCCGGCGAGGAGGTCGCGGCGTTCCGCGCGGCGATCGCCGACTCGCCCGTCGACGCCCTGCTGATCCACGCCGTCTACCTGCTCAACTGCGCTTCCGACGACGAGGCGATCCGGGCGAAGTCGCTGCACTCGCTGATCGCGTCGCTGCAGGCGGGCGCCGCGCTCGGCGCGCACGCGGTCGTCCTGCATCCCGGGTCGGCGAAGACCGGCGACGTCGACGCGGCGATCGCGCGCTCGGGCAAGGTCATCGCCGAGGCGCTCGCGCAGAGCGAGGGCTGCGCGCTGCACCTCGAGAACACGGCCGGGGCGGGCGGCACGCTCGGGCGGTCCTTCGAGGAGCTCGCGGCGATCACCGAGGCGGCCGGCGCCGACGCGCGGCTGGGAATCTGCCTGGACTCCTGCCACCTGCTCGCCTCCGGTTTCGAGATCCGAACGCCCGAGGCGCTGTCGGCCGTGCTCGACCGCTGCGTCGAGCTCATCGGCCTCGATCGCCTCGGATCGCTGCACCTCAACGACTCGCAGACGCCGCTGGGCTCCAACCGCGACCGCCACGCGAACGTCGGCGAGGGCGAGCTCGGCGAGGCGGGCTGCGCCGTCTTTCTGTCGGAGCCGCGCTTCGAGGGCCTGCCGCTCGTGCTCGAGACGCCCGGACCCGAGCACTCCGGCCCGCCGGCCGAGGAGCTCGCGCTAACGCGGGAGCTGCGCGCGCGCGGGCGGGCGGCGCGCAGCAGCTGAGCGCGCTCGCGAGCCCGCTCACCGGCGGGGTTTAGCCCGAAGTTCCCCGCGTAGCGATCGGGTCGCCGGGTACTCCGAGCCGCATGAGCGACCCTCGCGAGAACTACGACCTGCCCAAGCGCCCGCCGCTACCGCTGCGCCAGGCGATCGTGATGGTCGTCCTCGTCGGGCTCGCACTCGGGCTGTGGCTGCTGCTGCCCAGCTCGCCGTTCACCGTCGCGCTGCTCGCCGTCGTCGTGCTCGCGGCGGTCTTCGTCGGGGTCGGCGCTGTCCTGCGCTCGCGCGAGCTCGACGAGAAGCCCGGTCGCGAGCCGGCCACGCCGCCGAGCGTCGACAAGGGCTAGGCCGACGCTCAGTCGCGCTGGCGCTCCTCCTCGAGTCGCTCGTCGAGCTCCTCCTCGATCGACGCGTCGACGTCGTCGGGATCGCCGAACAGGTCGACCTCGTCGTCGGGCGGCAGTGCGTCGGGCTCGCGTTCCACGGTCGCTCCTCCTCGTTGGGATCGCGAGGCGCAGTACCCAGCGCGGCCCCCGCTCCAACCGGCCGGCCTCGAGCGCCGCCGTACAGAGCCCGATACCCCGCCGCTCGCTCAGACGGCGAGCGCGGCCGGGCCGAGCACCTGCTCGAGCTCGGCCCGCAGCGTCGGGGTGCGCGAGACCCGGTAGGACGAGCCGAGCCTCAGCGTGCGCGGGTCGCCGGAGCTCATCTGCACCTCGAGCACGACCTCGGACTCGCCCGGGTAGTTCGCCAGCAGGCTCTTGAGGTCGTCGATGATCGACGCCGGCAGCCCGGTGGCGTCGACGCGCACGTGCAGCGGCAGCGGCCCGATCCTGCGCGTCGCGGCCGCCGCCTTCGCCCGCTCGATCTCCTCGGGCGTCGGGTCGAACGGCTCGACCGCTTGCGCGACGAGGCACGTCTTGTCGGCGTCCTTGTGGTCGACGCGGCCGCGCACGACGACGACC
>DASZOA010000088.1:0-6505 GCA_035551055.1 Solirubrobacteraceae bacterium | reverse complement strand
GCCGTCGCCGGCGACGTACTCGCGCAGGCGCGCGTCGATCGCGTCGCGCAGGTCGTCGCGCTGCGCCGGGGTGAGCGCCACGACGTTGCGCGCGAGGCTCGTCGACATGTCGAGCTGCGTGTCCCACCAGTCGTCGAGGCTCGGATAGCGAAAGACGATCGGGATCTGCTCGACGACGATGTCGGTGAAGCCGGCCTCCGCGAGCAGGTCGGCGATCAGCCGCGGGTCGCGGAAGGCGAACATGTTCGGGTCGTCGAGGTCCGGCGGCTCGATCGCCCCCATCGCGACGAGCTCGGCGGTCGGCGCCGATGCCCACGGGTTCTCCTGCGGGTCGGTCCAGGCCGACAGCGCGACGCGGCCGCCGGGTCGCAGCACGCGGCGCGTCTCGCGCAGGGCGGCCGCCGGATCGGCGAGCAGCATGTAGACCCAGCGCGCCAGGACGCCGTCGACGTCGGCGGTCGGCAGGTCGATCCACTCGGCGTCGATCGTCCGGAACTCGACGTTCGAGATGCCCAGCTCGGCGGAGCGCGCGCGAGCCAGGTCGACCATCTCCTCGACGACGTCGGAGCTGATGAGCGTGCCGCCCGGCGCGATCAGCTCGGCCGCGAGAAATCCGGTGTCGCCCGGCCCGGCGGCGAGCTCGAGCACGCGGTGGCCGGGCTGCGGCTCGATCGCGTCCACCAGCCAGGACGACACCGGCGCGACCGCGGCCTGGAAGACCTCGCGGTGCGCGCCCCAGCCGGCGGCGACACCAGCCCAGCGCTCCAGGCTCGTGCGGCGGTGCTCGACGGGATCTAGATCAGCGTGAACTTGACGACTCCGAGCTTCGTGCCGCGGCGTTGCCGACGTGCCGGTCGCGGTTGTACCAGTTGCGCCTGCGGGACCCTCGCCCGGCTCCCCGCCGGCGCGAGCCTCTCGGTCGTCGGCCGCGACCTGCGGAGATCGGCGCAGCAGCTTCCCGGAGACCGTCCTCGGCAGCTCGCGCGAGAACCTGTAGACGCGCGGGACCTTGTAGCCCGCGAGCCGGGCGCGACAGTGGCCGCGCAGCTCCTCCTCCGTCGCGGTGTGATCCGCGCGCAGGACGACTGTCGCGATGACGCGCTCGCCCCAGCGCGGGTCGGGCGCGCCGTGCACCGCCGCCTCGGCGACGGCCGGATGGCTCTCGAGCACGGCCTCGACCTCGGCCGGCGCGACGTTCTCGCCACCGCTGATGATCGTGTCGCCCGCGCGGCCGGTGACGACGAGGTTGCCGTCGGCGTCGAGCGCGCCCTCGTCGCCGGTGTGCAGCCAGCCGTCGGGCGCCAGCGCTCCGGGCGCGACCGTCGGCCCGGCGACGAGGATCTCGCGCGCGGCGCCGATTCGCACCCGCGTGCAGAACAGCGGCGGTCCGCCGGTCGTCACCTGCGAGCAGGCCTCGGTCAGGCCGTACGTCGCGACGGCCGGCACGCCGGCGGCGGCGGCGCGCTCGAGCAGCGCCGGCGCGATCGGCGCGCCGCCGACGAGCGCCGCGCGCAGCCGCGGCGGGTGGCGGAGCCCGGCGTCGAGCAGCCGCGCAAGCGTCGTCGGGACGACCGACACGAGCGTCGCGCGGGTCGCGAGCTCGTCGGCGGCGGCGTCGGCATCGAAGCGCTCGTGCAGAACCACACCGGTCGCGTAGATCGCGCTGCGCACGAGGATCGACAGCCCGCCGACATGCGACAGCGGCAGCGCGCACAGCCAGACGTCCGCGCGGTCGACGCCGAGCGCGACGGCCGAGCCCAGCGCGCTCCACAGCCAGTTGCCGTACGTCAGCTCGACCGGCCGCGGCCCGTGCGTCGTGCCCGACGTGTGGACGACGATCGCGGTCGCGGCGAGCTCGTGCGTGCCGGCGATCGGCGCGCCGGCGTCGGCGAGGCCGTCCAGCGGCCGGTCGACGACGGCCGCGCAGCCGGCGCTGCGCGCGCGCCGCGCGGCGGGCGTCAGGCGCAGGTCGATCGGGACGGCGGGCGCGCCGAGCAGCAGGCAGCCGTGCAGCGTCTCGGCGAACGCGCGCCGCGCGGGCAGCGCGATCGCGACCCGATCGCCGGGCCGCACGCCGAGCGCGCTCAGGCGCCGGGCGGCGAGCGTCGCCGCCGCGAGCAGCTCGGCGTACGTGAGCCGCCCGTCCTCGGCGCGCAGCGCGATCGCGTCGGGACGCCGGCGCGCGGCGCGGCGCAGCCAGGACTCCACGAGCATCCGCTGAAAGTAGCCTGCACGCATGCAGATCGAGTGGACGCCGGGCGGTGGCGAGTACACCGACATCCGCTACGAGGTCAGCGGCGACGGGATCGCGAAGATCACGATCGACCGGCCCGCCGTCCGCAACGCGTTTCGCCCGGAGACGATCATCGAGATCTCCGACGCGCTCACCCGCGCCCGCGAGGACACGTCGGTCGGCGTGATCGTGCTGACCGGGGAGGGCGAGCTCGCCTTCTGCTCCGGCGGCGATCAGAACGTGCGCGGCGACACCGGCTACATGACCGAGGCCCGACCGCACGCCGGGCGCCCCGCCGTCGGGCGCTTCCACGTCACCGACCTGCACGTCCAGATCCGCCGGCTGCCCAAGCCGGTCGTCGCGATGATCGCCGGCTACGCGATCGGCGGTGGGCACGTCCTGCACCTCGTCTGCGACCTGTCGATCGCGGCCGACAACGCGCGCTTCGGCCAGGTCGGCCCGCGCGTCGGCTCCTTCGACGGCGGCTTCGGGGCAAGCCTGCTGGCGGCGCTCGTCGGTCCCAAGAAGGCCAAGGAGATGTGGTTTCTCTGCCGCCAGTACGACGCCGAGCAGGCGCTGGCGATGGGGCTCGTCAACGCCGTCGTGCCGCTGGCCTCGCTGGAGCGCGAGACCGTCGCCTGGTGCCGGGAGATGCTCGCGATGTCGCCCTTCGCGCTGCGGCTCGTCAAGGCGAGCTTCAACGCCGCCGAGGACGGCTTCAGCGGCATCCAGCAGCTCGCCCACGACGCCAACCTGCTCTTCTACGAGAACCCGGAGGCGCAGGAGGGCCGCGACGCGTACCGCGAGAAGCGCCGGCCGGACTTCTCGCGCTTTCCAAAGAGGCCGTAGCGAGGCGCGTTGGCGACCGCCGTCCCCCACTCCAGCGGGCTGCGCATCTGGCTCATGGCGGCGCGCGTGCGCACGCTGCCGGCCGCCGTCGCGCCGGTGCTCGTCGGCACGTCGCTGGCGATCGAGCGCGGCGTCTTCCGCCCCGGGGCGTTCGCGGCCGCGCTGCTGGGCGCGCTGCTGATCCAGATCGGCACGAACCTCGCCAACGACTACTCCGACGCGCGCCGCGGCGCCGACGCCGACGACCGCGTCGGCCCCGTCCGCGTGACCGCCGGCGGGCTCGTCCCGCCGCGCCAGGTGCTCGTCGCCACGTACGTGACGTTCGGCCTGGCCGTGCTCTGCGGCCTGTACCTCGTCGCCGTCGCGGGGATCGAGCTGCTGTTCGTCGGGATCGCGTCGATCGCGGCGGGCGTGCTGTACACCGGCGGGCCCAGGCCGTACGGCTACGAGGGGCTCGGCGAGGTCTTCGTGTTCCTCTTCTTCGGGATCGTCGCCGTCAGCGGGTCGGCGTTCGCGCAGCTCGAGTCCTGGCCGTGGGAGGCGTTCGTGCTCGCGGTCCCGGTGGGGTTGCTGGCGGCGGCGATCCTGGTCGTCAACAACGTGCGCGACATGGACTCCGACCGCCGCGCCGGCAAGCGCACGCTCGCCGTGCGGCTCGGGCGCGAGCGCGGGCGCGCGATCTACGCGCTGATGGTCTACGGCGCCTACGTCGTGGCGCCGCTGCCGTGGCTGCTGGGGTCGCTGTCGCCGTGGCTGGCGCTGCCGTGGCTGACGCTGCCGCTCGCGCTGCGGCTCGTGCGCACCGTCCGCGAGCACGCCGACGGCCCGACGCTCAACGCGATGCTCGCGCAGACCGGCATGCTGCAGCTCGTCTTCTGCCTGCTGCTCGGCGCCGGCGTCCTGGCAAGCTAGGGGCGGCGCGGTGCGCGTCACGATCCGGGCGCGCGCGCTGCGCTTCCGCGCGCCGCTTCAGACCTCGTACGGCACGCTCGCGCAGCGCGAGATCCTCGAGCTCGAGCTCGTCGACGGCGACGGCGCGGCGGGGCGCGGCGAGGCGGCGCCGCTGGCGCCCTACGACGGCGTGCCGGCGAGCCGCGCGCGCGCCGCCCTGGAGGCCTACCGCCCGATCCTCGAGGACGGCGACGGGCGGCCGGGCGGCGAGCTGCTGGACGCCTGCCGCGCCGCCGACGACCTGCCGCAGGCGCTCGCCGCCGTCGACGTGGCGCTGTGGGACCGCGCGGGGCGACGCGCCGGACGGCCGGTCGCCCGGCTGCTGGGCGACGCGCCGCTCGACCAGGTGCTCGTCAACGCGACGATCGGCGCCGGCGACCCGGCGGCCGCCGCCGCGGCCGCCGAGCGGGCGCGCGCGGCCGGCTTTCGCTGCGTGAAGCTCAAGGTCGGCGCCGGCGACGACGCCGAGCGGGTCGCCGCGGTGCGCGCGGCGCTCGGCCCCGCCGCCGCCCTGCGGCTGGACGCCAACGGCGCGTGGAGCGTCGACGAGGCGGTCCGCGCGATCGCGGCGCTCGCGCCGGCCCAGCTGGAGCTCGTCGAGGAGCCGGTCCGCGGGCTCGCCGCACTGCGTGCGGTGCGCGAGCGCGTCGCCGTGCCGGTCGCGATGGACGAGACCGCCGCCGAGCCCGGCGCGCTGGCCTCGGGTGCGGCCGACGCCGTCTGCCTGAAGCTCGCGCGCTGCGGCGGCATCTCGGGGCTGCTGGCATGCGCGGCGCTCGTGCGCGCGTCGGGCGCCGAGCCCTACGTCGCCTCGACGTTCGACGGTCCGCTGGGCATCGCCGCCGCGCTGCACGCCGCCGCCGCGCTGCGCGTCGGACGCGCCTGCGGGCTGGCGACGCTCGACCTCTTCCACGACGCCGGGCACGAGGCGCTCGGCGTCCGTGCAGGTGCGATCGCCGTGCCGCGCGGGCCGGGGCTGCTGTGACGCGGCTGACGCTGCGGATCGTGCGCTCCGCCCTGCGCCGCCCGGCGCGCCATCGCTACGGCCCGCACCCGCGCCAGGTCGCCGACCTGCACCGTCCGATCGGGGCGGGGCCGCATCCCGTCGTCGTGGTGCTGCACGGCGGCTACTGGCAGCCGCCGTACACGAAGCTCATCACGCGCCCGCTGTGCGTCGACCTTGCGCGACGCGGCTTTGCGGCCCTCAACGTCGAGTACCGCCGCCTGGGCCGCGAAGGCGGCGGCTGGCCGCAGACGTTCGACGACGTCGCGACGGCGATCGACTACCTCGCCGCTCCCGCCCTGCGCGACGCCGGCGTCGACGTCGAGCGCGTGACGCTGCTCGGCCACTCGGCCGGCGGTCAGCTCGCGCTGTGGGCCGCCGGCCGCGCCGAGTTTCCCGCCGGCGCGCCGGGCGCCGGGCCTCGCGTCGCGGCGCGCCGGGTGCTCGTGATGGCGCCCGTCTGCGACCTCGAGGGCGCGGGCCGCGCCGCGCGACTGCTGCTCGGCGGCTCGCCGCAGGAGGTGCCCGAGCGCTGGCGCCAGGCCGACCCGATGCGACGCCTCCCGCTCGGCGTCCCCGTCGGAGTCGTCCACCCGCTCGGCGACCAGACCGTCGCCGTCCAGCGCTCGCGCGACTACGTCGCCGCGGCACGCGCGGCCGGCGCCGAGGTCAGCCTGGCCGAGCCGGCGGGTCGGCATCGCGACCTCATCGACCCCCACAGCGCGGCGTGGCGCGTCGCGGCGCGGTGGCTCTGCGAGCGCGAGCCGGTCGCATAGCCGTCGCGCTCCGGGGCGCCCGCAGCCCCGCGCCTCAGCGCGGCAGCTTGGCGCGCAGCCGCAGCACGCGGCCTACCGCTGCGCGCAGACTGCGCTCGTCGAGCTCGCCGCGCCGGGCCGCCGCGAGCAGGCCCTCCGCCGCCTGCGCCGACGCGCGATAGCTCGACGAGAACAGCGGCATGTCGAGGCCGGCGCGAACGGCGCGGACGGCGCGGCGCGCGTGGGAGCCGTACGCCGCCACCGCCGGCGTGCCGAGATCGTCGCTCATCGCGACGCCGCCGAAGCCCAGGCGCTCGCGCAGCTCGCCGGTGACCCAGCGCCGCGAGAACGCCGCCGGCCGCGCGTCGAGCGCCGGATAGACGGCCGTCGAGAGCATCACCGCGTCGACGCCGTCGCGCACGAGCCGCGCGAACGGCGCCTCGTCGACGGCGCGCAGCTCGGCGAGCGGCGTCGAGATCCGCGCGGGCGCGTCGTCAGTGTTGACGGAAGCGGCGCCGAAGCCGGGAAAGTGCTTGGCGGTGGCGAGGACGCCCCCGTCGTGCAGGCCGTTGGCGAACGCCGCCGCGAGCCGCGCGACGAGCGGAGCCGAGCGGCCGTACGTGCGCCGCTCGTCCTCAAGCGCGGCGCCCGGCCGCGCGACGTCGGCGACCGGCGCGAGGTTCATGTTCACGCCGGCGGCGCGCAGCGTGCGCG
>DASZOA010000087.1:0-2783 GCA_035551055.1 Solirubrobacteraceae bacterium | reverse complement strand
GAGCAGCCGCCTGAGCCCGCGCCGGCCGACCGACACCTCGCCGGCGAGGCCGGACGCCGACTCCAGGCTGGTGAAGGCGACGGTCGAGACGGTCAGCGCGAACAGCACGTCCTCCCAGCGCGGGCGGCTACCGAGCTCGATCGAGTCCAGCAGGCCCTCGAGGTCGACGACGAGCGCGACGCCGAAGCCGATGATCAGCAGCTGAAGCGCGATGTCGACGAGCACGAGCGCGGCGATCCGCTCGCGCGTCGCGGGGCTGAAGCCGGCGAGGTTGCGCGCCGCGACGTAGGCGATGACGGCGACCGCGATCGCCAGCTCGGGCACGCCCTCGCCGAGCGGCGCCCAGAACGCGGCGAGGTAGTTGACGGCGACGAACGCGGTGACGGCGATCAGGATCAGGAAGTCCAGCAGCACCGCCCAGCCGGCGACGAAGCTCACGAGCTCGTTGAAGGCGTAGCGCGCGAACACGGTCGAGCCGGCGCGCTCGGGGTGCAGCGACGCCCCCTCCACGTACGTCATCGCGGTCACCACGAAGAACACCGCCGCGCCGAGGAAGACCAGCGGCGTGAGGCCGAGCGCGTTCTCGGCGACGACGCCGAGCGAGAAGTAGACCGCGCTGGCGAGCGACGTCCAGACGATCGCGAACAGCGCCGGCGAGCCGAGACCGCGGCGGAACATCTACAGCCGCCGCAACGTGATGTACAGGCGGCCCGCGCCGGCCGCCACGAACAGGACGCCGAGCACGGTCCCGAGGGCCAGCGGCCCGCCGCCCGCGCCGAGCGTGCGGGCGAGCATCGCCAGCCCGATCACGACCATCGCCGCCGACAGCACGAGCGTCGCGACGCGGTGCAGCCCGCGGCCGTCACGCATTCGCCGGCTCGGACTCTATGATGACGCGGCAGGGGCGGTCCGACAGGACGGTCTCGACGGTCTTGCCGAACAGCGTCGTCCCCGTCCGCGGCGGCAGCGGCATGACGATCGCGTGGGCGCGCATCTCGCGCGCCTCCTCGACGATCAACCGCCCGGTCTGCCCGGGGCGCACGCGCTCGACGTGACCACTCACGCGCTGGCCGCCCTGCAGGCGCGCCTGCTCGATGACCGCCCGCGCGGCGAGCTCCTCGTCGGGCAGGTCGGCATCGAGCGGCGAGACCTGCGGCACGGTCAGCGTCACGAGCACGTGGATGCCGCGGCGCCGGGGCCCGGCGAGCCGTGCCGCGGTCGCGACCGTCTGCGGCGAGTAGTGGCGCGCGTCGAGCGCGACGAGCACCGACTCGTACTCGGCCTCGGTCAGCGTCACCGGCTGGGGTACGGCCACCTCGTGCGTGGAGACGAGGTCGAGCCCCTGGCGGCGGCGGTAGACGACGTAGCCGCCGATCCCGAGCGCCATCCACGCCGCGCCCGCCGCGCCGACCTGCAGGTCGAGCACGCTGACGACGACGAACGACAGGGCGGTGCCCATGAGCCCGACGACGGCCAGCGGCGGCAGCTCGCGGCCGCGCACGCGCAGCCGCCCGGGGCTGCGGTACGGACGCCGCACGTCCGGCGCGATGACGCGCAGGCGGATCAGCGACAGATGCGCCATCGAGAACGACAGCATCGCCCCGAAGGCGTAGATCTTGCCGAGGAACTCGGCCTGCCCGGGCACGAGCGCGAGGCAGGCGAACGCCGAGAAGACGAGGATCCCGATGTACGGGGTGCGATAGCGCCGGTGCACGCGGCGCATGACGTCCGGCAGCTGCCGGTAGATCCCCATCGAGTACGTCAGCCGCGACACCCCCAGCACGCCGGCGTTCGTCGCCGCGATCAGGATCGTCACGGCGAGCACCCCGACGTAGATCTCGGCGGCGCGCTGCAGCGAGCCCAGGTCCATCCCCGACACGACGCCGACGATCGGGTCGTTGGCGAAGCCCCCGTCCTGCGGGCCGATGCCGAGCAGCGTGTGACACTCGCCGCCGGTGCACTCCACCGGCAGCGCCGACAGCGCGATCAGCGGCAGCGTGAAGTAGATCGCGAACACGGCGAACATGACGCGGTGGATCGCGGCGGGGATCGTCGTGTCCTGGTCGCGCGCCTCGCCGGCCATGTTGGAGATCGTCTCGATCCCCGTGTAGGCGACGGTACCGACCGGGATCGCGAGCAGGAACTGGCTCAGCGTCGGCGTCTCGCCGAAGAAGTCGAGGTTGTCGAGCAGCACCTCCGGGTTGAACACGAGCACGAAGCCGAGCCCGACGATCGCCAGCTGGCTGAGGAAGTCGATCGTCGCCAGGACGAGGTTGACGCTGACGGCGTCCTTGACCCCGCGCACGTTGATCAGCGCGAGCAGCGCGACGGCGACCGCGGCGAAGACGACGTCGCCCGGCGCCTGCTTGAAGCCCTCCCACGTGAAGCGCCCGGCGTAGTGCGCCGCGAAGAACGCCGAGATCGCGACCGTGATGATGTAGTTGAGCATCTGCGCCCACGCCGTGAAGAACGACACCAGCTCGTTGAACGCGCGCCGGGCGAACAGCGACGAGCCGCCGGCCTCCGGGTACATCGCGGTCGCCTCGGCGTACGTCGTGGCGGTGCAGTAGAACAGCGCGCCGGTGATCACGAAGACGAGCGGCGTCAGACCGGCGGCGAACGCGGCGACGAGCCCGAGCGCGTAGTAGATCGACGAGCCGACGTTGCCGTAGGCAGTCGAGACCAGGGCGTTGACCCCGAGAACGCGCTGCAACCCGTGGAGCCGACGCTCTGCCATCCGCGGCGGGAGTCTACGCCGGGCGCCTGCGGCGTCCGGTGGCCCG
>DASZOA010000086.1:0-1844 GCA_035551055.1 Solirubrobacteraceae bacterium | reverse complement strand
GTCCTATACTGACGCGCTCGCATGCCGAAGATGAAGACACACTCGGGCGCCAAGAAGCGCTTCAAGCCGACCGCGACCGGCAAGGTCCGCGGCCGGCACGCGTTCACGAGCCACATCCTCGAGAAGAAGTCGCCCAAGCGCAAGCGGCGACTCGAGAAGCCGGCGATCGTCTCGGGCGACGACCGCGTGCGCGTCAAGCGGCTGCTGCGAGAGAAGACGGGCCGATGACCCGCGTCAAGCGCTCCGTCCACGCCCGCAAGAAGCGTCGCGCCACGCTCGAGCGCGCGAAGGGCTTCCGCGGCGAGGCCAGCTCGAGCTACAAGCGCGCCAAGGAAGCCGTCATGAAGGCGGAGGCGTACCAGTACCGCGACCGCCGCAACCGCAAGCGCGACTTCCGCCGCCTGTGGATCACCCGCATCAACGCCGCCGCGCGCGAGAACGGCATGACCTACGCGACGTTCATCCACGGCCTGCAGGTCGCCGGCGTCGAGCTCGACCGCAAGGTGCTGGCCGACATCGCCGTGCGCGACCCCGAGACCTTCCGCCGATTCGTCGACGCCGCCCGCGAGGCGTCGGCTGCCTGACGCACCAGCCGACCAGACCGACCTCCGGGCGCCGCTTCCTCACAGGACGGCGCCCTTTTTTTCGCTCGATGCCCATCACCAGCTCACACAACGACAAGCTCAAGGAGATCCGCCGGCTGGCGCGGCGGCGCGCGCGCGAGGACGCGTCGCGCTTCGTCGCCGAGGGCGAGGACCTCGTCGCCGCGGCGGCGGCCGCCGGCTGGAGCCCGCTCGTGCTGTTGGCGGCCGCCGGGAGCGGGCTGGAGGGCGACGAGGTCGACGGCGAGCTGCTGGCCTCGGTCTCGGGCCTGGGCTCGGGAACGCGCCAGCTGGGGGTCTACGAGTCGCGCTGGTCGGCGCCGGCGGGTCCGCTCTGCGTCGCGCTGTGGGGCGTGGGGGATCCCGGCAACCTCGGCGCGATCGTGCGCTCGGCGCAGGCGTTCGGCGCGTCGTCGGTCGTGCTCGGCCCCGGCTGCGCGGACCCGTTCGGACCGAAGGCGGTGCGCGCGTCGATGGGCGCGATCTTCGGGCTGCCGGTCGCGCGCGCGGCGTCGCCCGGCGAGCTGCCGGGCGAGCGCGTCGCGCTCGTCGCGCACGCCGGCGAGCCGCTGGCGGGACCGGCCGCCGGCGAGCTCAGCCTGCTCGTCGGCGCCGAGCGCGAGGGTCTGCCGGCCGACGTCGTCGCGGCCTGCGACGGCGTCGCCCACATCCCGATCGCGACCGACTCGCTGAACGCGGCGATGGCGGCGACGATCGCGCTGTACGAGCTTCGGCGCGATGCTGAGAGGATGCCGCGGCCATGACCGATCGCATCGCACAGCTGCGCGAGGAGGCCGAGGCGGCGATTGCCGCCGCCGCGACGAGCGCCGAGCTGGAGGAGCTGCGCGTGCGCTACCTCGGGCGCAAGGCCGAGCTGCCGAACATCCTGCGCGGGATCGCGTCGCTGCCGCCCGAGCAGCGCGGCCCGACCGGCAGGGCGGCCAACGAGGTGCGCCAGGCGCTCGAGGCGCTGATCGCCCAGCGCGGCGAGCAGCTCGCCGCCGGCGAGCTCGAGGAGCGGCTGCGGCGCGACGTCGTCGACGTCACGCTGCCCGGCGCGCCGCCGCAGCCCGTCGGGCACCTGCACCTGCTGACCGCCACGCGGCGCGAGATCGAGGACGTCTTCCTCGGCCTGGGCTTCAGGATCGTCGAGGGCCCGGAGGTCGAGACCGTCTACTACAACTTCGACGCGCTCAACCACGCGCCGACGCATCCCGCGCGCGATCGTCAGGACACGTTCTA
>DASZOA010000085.1:0-2833 GCA_035551055.1 Solirubrobacteraceae bacterium | reverse complement strand
GTCATGGCGAGCCGCCTCGCCGCGCAGCTGGTCGATGAGCTGGCTAGCGCCGGTCACGCTCCCCACCGTATCGTTGCGCCATGGACGCCGAGCCGGCCCGACGCGTGCTCATCGCGGGCGTGGGCAACGTCCTGCGGCGGGACGACGGCTTCGGCCCGGCCGTGCTGGCGCGGCTGCACGGGCTGCCCGAGAGCGTCAGGCTGCTGGAGAGCGGCATCGGCGGCATGGCGCTGCTGCAGGAGCTGATGGACGGCTGGGACGGCCTCGTGCTGATCGACGCGGTCGACCGCGGAGCCGCGCCGGGAACGCTGTTCGCGATCGACCCGGTCGTGGCCGAGTTCCGGCCCGTGCCCGACATCCACCTGGCCAATCCCGAGCGGGTGCTGATGATGGCCCGAGCGCTCGGCGTGCTGCCGCGTCGGCTGCTGCTCGTCGGCTGCCAGCCCGAGGACGTCGACAACCTCGGCGAGACGCTCTCGCCCGCCGTCGAGCGCGCGGTGCCGCTCGCCGTCGAGACGGTGCAGCGGACCGTGCGCGACTGGCTGGCGGCCGCCTGAGCGGGCGCGCGCACCGGCCCGATCACGGCGCGAGCGCCGCCAGCCGCCGCACCTCCGCCCGCACCAGCGCGAGCGCGCGGGCGAGCGCCTCCTCGCAGACCGGCGACAGGTCCCAGGACGGGTAGCGGGTCTGCGGCTCGACCTCGATCACGACGGTCTCCGGGGCAAGCGCGCCGAAGGCCGCGAGCACCTCGACCAGCAGATCGACGCTCAGGTACCCGGTCAGCGCCTCGTCGACCGCGTGGCGCGCCTGCCCCGGCGGGACCTCGAAGGGCTCGACGACGCGCCGCTGGACGGTGCCCGGAGCGCGTCCCCGCGCGTGTGCCGCGACGACGACCAGCCCGTGCGGCCGCAGGTCGTCCAGCCGCCAGCTGACCTGGACCGCGCCGTAGCAGAGGTCCTCCACGGCCACGCCGGGACCGAGGTCCTCGCGCGCGAGCTGCTCGACCGCCCGCCGGCCGAGGTCCAGGTCGCCCTGCCAGAGCTGGCCGACGCCGCCGACGACCACGCGGGGCGGCGACGGCGCCCGCTCAGCCGTCGCAGCCGCAGGTGTTGACGTCCCGGACAAGCGCTCCCTTCCCGGTGTCGACGTGCACGGTGCACGGCATGCAGGGATCGAAGCTGCGCACCGCGCGCATCATGTCGATCGCCGTGAACTCCTTCGGATCGGAGAACTCCTCGAGGATCGGCGTGTTGAGCGTGCACTGCTCGTACGGGCCGAGCTGGTCGAACGGATCGCGTGGCGACGCGTTCCACGCCGACGGCGTGATGACCTGGTAGTTGGTCAGCTTGCCGTCCTCGATGACGCAGTGGTGCGTCAGGTAGCCGCGGCCGGCGCCCCAGAAGCCGACGCCGCGAACCTCGTCCTTCGGGATGACCTTGTCGAGCTCGCCCGCGTTGACGCGCGCCACCTTCTGCTCGCCCCGCTGGTACAGGCCGTAGGCGTCCATCAGGCTCTGCAGCGAGACGAGCATCGACCACAGCAGGTGGTACGCGCGGCCGCGATTGCGCTCGAAGGCGTTCCACACCTGTGGGTTGTGGTACTCGAAGACCCTCTCGGGCTGCCGGCTCTTGGGCACCCGCAGCCGCATGCCGTCGCCGGTCGCCTCGTAGAAGTCGCTGTGCGGGTGCTTGCGGGCCTTGCCGGTGATGATCAGCCGGGCATAGGCGCCCGCCTCCATGACCTGCCGGTCCCAACGCGGAGCGCAGGCCCACGTGTACTTGTCCTTCCAGTTGTTGGCCGACGGCTTGGGCAGCGTGCGCTTGTTCCAGGGGTGGTAGGGGCTGATCGCGTTGCCGTTGGGATCGGTGGGGAAGCGGTGGTCGGACCACTCCTCGTAGAAGGAGTGCTCGACGAACTCCTCGATGCCGATGTTGATGTCGGTCAGTCGCGTCGTCACGAGCTCGCCGTCGAGCATCACCCCCGGCGTCGCCCAGCGCTGCTCGCCCCACTCGTTGCAGTTCTCGTAGGTGCCGTCGTAGGCGTGCGGGTTGTCCCAGTAGCCCGTGTCGATGAAGTTCATCGGCAGGTGGCCGACCTGCTTGTTGCGCTCGTCGCCCTCGTAGAAGAACTCGGCGATGTCGTCGTAGACGCCGACGAGGGCGCGGACGTCGTCGAACGTGCGCGTCAGCCGCGAGTGGTACTCGTTGAGCGTCTGGAGGTTGACCGTCGACGAGACGCCGCCGGGCACGATCGTCTGCGGGTGCGGGTACTTGCCGTGCAGCAGGGCGAACATCTCCTTGCCGATCCGGCTGAGGTGCAGGCCCCTGCGGTACGTCTCCCCGGTCATCGGATTGAGGCTCCGCATCAGCTCGTCCATCGTCTTGAAGCCGTGCTCGTCGGCGCTCGGGCAGGGCCACGTCTTCGCCTTCTCCCACAGCGTCGGATTGGTGGACCGGACGACGATCTCCGAGTAGTCGGGACCCGCCAGGTTGCACAGATGCAGCGGGTTGTCGAGCAGCATCTCGGCGGTCTCGCCCATGTTGCGCACGGCGGTGCCGAACGGCGGCGCCGGGATGCCCATCGCCATCTCCAGCGCGTAGGCCGAGCAGTGGGAGTGCACGCCGCCGCACACGCCGCACACGCGCGAGGTGATGAAGATCGCGTCGCGCGGGTCCCTGCCCATCGCCAGCACCTCGTAGCCGCGGAACAGCGGCGCCTGCGTGCGCGCGTCGAGGTGGCGGCCCTCCTCGAAGTCGACGGTGACGTAGATGCCGAGCTCCCCCGCGACGCGCGTGACCGGATCCATGTTCATCGAGCGCACGCGTCCGTTCTG
>DASZOA010000084.1:0-2194 GCA_035551055.1 Solirubrobacteraceae bacterium | reverse complement strand
GTGCCGGCGAGCGCGTGCAGCTCGATCCCGTGCTCGCGCGCCAGCCGGCGCGCCAGCGGCGAGGCCTTGACCCGCCCTGGCGGGCGCTCGGCCGGCGGCGCCGTCGCCTGCGCCGCCGCGGCTGGCGTCTCGGCGGTGTGGGCGGCGTCGGCGGCGCCCTCGGAAGCGGGCTCGGCGGTGGGGGCGGCGTCGGCGGCGCCGTCGGAAGCGGGCTCGGCGGTGGCGGCGGCGTGCGCGGCGCCCTCGGCGGCCGGCTCGGCGGGCGCCTGCGCGGCCGCGCTCGCTCCGTTGCCGCCGGCGTCGAGCCGCGCGATGACGCTGCCGATCGGCAGCGTCTCGCCGACCGGCGCGACGATCGTCAGCACGCCGGCCGCGTCCGCCTCGTACGTCAGCGTCGCCTTGTCGGTCTCGATCTCCGCCAGCGGCTCGCCGCGCGCGACCGCATCGCCGTCGGCCTTCAGCCACTTCAGGATCGTGCCCTCCTCCATCGAGTCCGACAGGCGGGGCATGACGACCTCGGTCACGGCCGCTCCCCGAACGTCGCGAGCACGGCGTCGATGACCTGCGGCTCGTGCGGGAAGGCGATCTGCTCCAGCGGCTTGGAGTAGGGCATCGGGACGTCGGCGCCGGTGACGCGCTGGACCGGCGCGTCGAGGTCGTCGAAGGCCTGCTCCTGGACGAGCGCCGCGAGGTTGGCGCCGACGCCGCCGTGCGGCCAGCCCTCCTCGACGATCACGCAGCGGTTGGTCTTGCGCACCGACGCGAGGATCGTGTCGAGGTCCAGCGGGCGCAGCGTGCGCGGATCGATGACCTCGGCCTCGATCCCGTGCTCCTCGCTCAGCGGCCGGGCCGCGCGGGCGGCCGTCAGCGCCATGCGCGAGATGCCGACGATCGTGACGTCGGAGCCCTCGCGGCGGACCGCCGCCTCGCCGAAGCGCACGGTGTGGTCACCGTCGTCGGGCACCTCGCCGCGCTGGCCGTAGAGGTACTCGTGCTCGATGAAGATCACGGGGTTGTCGTCGCGGATCGCCGCCTTGAGCAGGCCCTTGGCGTCCGCCGCGTTCGTCGGCACGGCGACGAGCAGGCCGGGCACGTGCAGGTACAGCGCCTCCCAGGAGTGCGAGTGGGTCGGCCCGAGCTGGTGGCCGGCGCCCTGCGGCATGCGCACGACCATCGGGACCTTGACCTGGCCGCCGAACATGTAGCGGATCGCCGCCGCGTGGTTGACGATCTGGTCCATCGCCAGCAGCGAGAAGTTGATCGTCATGAGCTCGACGACCGGTCGCAGGCCGGTCATCGCGGCGCCGACGCCCACCCCGACGATCGTGTTCTCGGAGATCGGCGTGTCGCGCACGCGCTGTTCGCCGAACTCGTCCAGCAGGCCGGCGGTCACCTTGAACGCGCCGTTGAAGACCCCGATGTCCTCGCCCATGAGCAAGACGTTCGCGTCGCGCTGCATCTCCTCGCGCAGCGCGGCGTTGAGCGCCTCGCGGTAGCGCACGACGGCCATCCGCTACTCCTCCTCCGGCTGGGCGGCGTCACCCGGCTTCGGCGTGGCGCCGGCGGCGTGCTCGGCCGAGTGCGGCAGCTCGGCGCGGTCCATGTCGCGCTCGTCTTCGCCGCGGTGCGGCGTCGGCGTGCGCTCGTCGACCGAGTACCAGCCGCGGACCTGGTCGCCGAGCACGTAGATGTCGTCGTAGAGGTCGTTCGGCGACGGGTGCGGCGAGGCGTCGGCGAACGCGACCGCGCGGTCGACGCGCTCGATCGCCTCGCGGTCCATCGCCTCGCGCTCGTCCTCGCCGAGAACGCCCGCCTCGACGAGCCGGTCGCCGAAGACGGTGAGCGGATCTCGCTTGCGCCACTCGTCGACCTGCTCCTTCGTGCGGTACTCCTCGGGGTCGGCCATCGAGTGGCCGCGGAAGCGATAGGTGACCGCCTCGACGAGCACCGGCCGGCGCTCCTCGCGCACGATCCGCAGCGCCTCCCGCGTCATCTCGTAGGTGTCGACGACGTCCATCCCGTCGCAGCGCATCCCGGGGACGCCGAAGCCCTCGCCCTTGCGCATGAGGTCGGTGACGGCGGAGTGGCGCTCGAGCGCCGTGCCCATCCCGAACTGGTTGTTGGTGACCATGAAGACGACCGGCAGCCGCCAGAGCGCGGCGAGGTTCATCGTCTCGCCGAACGTGCCCTGGTT
>DASZOA010000083.1:0-1981 GCA_035551055.1 Solirubrobacteraceae bacterium | reverse complement strand
TCGTGTTCACGCTGCCCGCGCTCGACGCGCTGCGCGCGGCCTATCCGGAGGCCGAGATCACGCTGCTGGCGACCGAGCTGCACCGCGATCTGCTGTCGGACCGCCCCGCCCCGGTCGACCGCGTCGTACCGGTCCCGCGGCATCCCGGCGTCCGCGAGGGCGGGCCCGACGGGGACGTCGACGAGTTCCTGGCGCAGATGCGCGCCGAGCGCTTCGACCTCGCGCTGCAGCTGCATGGCGGCGGGCGCTTCTCGAACCCGTTCGTGCGCCGGCTCGCAGCCCGCGTCACGGCCGGGTCGCACACCCCCGACGCCGAGCGCCTGGACCGATCGGTCGCCTATGTCTACCTGCGCTCGGAGGTGCTGCGCCAGCTCGCACTCGTCGAGCTCGTGGGCGCCGTCCCGGTCGGGCTCGTCCCGCGGCTGGCCGTGACCGCCCGCGACCGCGAGGCGGTCGCGGCGCAGGCCGACGGGCCCGGTCCGCTGGTCGTGCTCCATCCCGGCGCGACCGACGCGCGCCGCCGCTGGCCGGCCGAGCGCTTCGCGCTGGTCGCCGACTCGCTCGCCGCGCAAGCCGCGACGATCGCGATCACCGGCGGCCCCGACGAGCGCGAGCTCGCCGACGCGGTGCTCGGCGCGATGCGCACTCCCGCGCGCAACCTCGCCGGCCGCCTCTCGCTGCCGGCGCTCGTCGGGCTCCTCGACCGTGCCGCGCTGGTGATCGCCAACGACTCCGGACCGCTGCATCTCGCCGCCGCGGTCGCGACGCCCACGATCGGGATCTTCTGGGCGGTGAACGTCGGCAACAGCATGGTGCTCGCGGACGCGCCGCACCGGCCGCTGGCCTCGTTCGCGCTCAACTGCCCCGACTGCGGACGCGACAGCCTCCGCGACGCCTGCGAGCACCGCGTCTCGCACGTCACCGACGTCCGCGCCGCCGACGTCCTGGCCGCCGCCGAGGAGCTGCTGGGATGGGACGTCGGCGACGAGCGGGCGCTGGCCCGCGCGCTCGACCCGCGCGCGCCCTGACGCCCGGTTTCGGCTCGCGCCGAAGCGCCGGATTGGCCGTCGCCGCCTGGGGGAACAGTGCGGGGATGGCCACACCGTCAAGACTGCGCCGTCCGCGCTCGCCGCTCGACGGCTACGCCCCGCCCGAAGCCGAGCGGCCGCTGGCCAGCTACTCCCTGCTGACCTCGATCTTCTCGGCGAGCTTCGTCGGCGCGCTCGTCGCCGCGCACCGCGCCGGCCACAGGCTGCCGGCCGAGATCAGCGCCAAGGACGTCGTGCTCACCGGGGTGGCGACGCACAAGCTCAGCCGACTCATCGCGCGCGACAAGGTCACGAGCTTCGCGCGCGCCCCGTTCACGCGCTTTCAGGAGGCGGCCGGGCACGCCGAGGTCGACGAGGAGCCGCGCGGCAGCGGCCTGCGCCTGGCGCTCGGGGAGCTGGTCGTCTGCCCGTACTGCCTGGCGCAGTGGATCGCCGGCGCGTTCACGGTCGGCCACGTCGCCGCGCCGCGCCTGACACGGCTGCTCACCTCGATGTGGGCGGCGCACGCGATCGCCGACGCCGCGCAGCTCGCCTACAGCGCGGCGGAGAAGCGTTCCTGAACCGTCGCCCTCGGGTAGTATCGACAGGCGGGTCCGCTGTTGTCGCGGCGGACACGCGTTACACCGCATCGAAGACGTTCGGCATCGTGAGGTGCGCGCACAGGCTTCGTGTCAGATCCATGACAGGAGGCCTGTGTTGCAACGGACGTACCAGACCCCCGACGAGGCACGCACACGCCACGATCGGTGGTTGCTCAATCGGATGGCCGGCGGCGACCCGCACGCACGGGAGGCGCTCGTCGAGCGCTTCCTGCCGCTTGCCCGCAAGCTCGCCCGGCGCTACGCCGGCGGCGCCGACACGTACGACGACGTCTACCAGGTCGCCTGCCTCGGGCTGCTGAAGGCGATCGACGGCTTCGACGCCCAGCGCGG
>DASZOA010000082.1:0-1642 GCA_035551055.1 Solirubrobacteraceae bacterium | reverse complement strand
CGAAGAAGATCCCCTCGCGCAGGCCCGCCTCGGTGACCTCGATCGCCTCGAACCCGCCGAGGTCGAGCACGGCGGCCACGACGAGCGCGCCCGCCAGGATGACGTCGGCGCGGCCCTCCTTGATGCCCTTCACCGAGCCGCGGTCGGCGGCCTTCATCGAGGCGAGCTTGTTGATCAGGTCGCCGAGCTGCTCGCGCGCGATTGCGAAGCCCTGCACGCCATTGGAGGGATGGCCGGCTTCCGCCTGGGCAGCGGCGGCGAGGTTGCGCACCGTGCCGCCGATGCCGACGATCCGCCGGCCGCTGCGCGCCAGCCAGCCGGCCTCCCGCTCGAGCGTCGCCGCGACGTGCGCGCGCAGCGCCTTGCGGGCCTTCTTCGACGGCGGGTCGTCGTCGGCGAGGAAGTGCTCGGTCATGCGGACCGAGCCGAGCGGCCAGGAGCCCAGCCGGCCGGGATGGCGGCTGAGGACCTCGACGAGCTGCAGCGATCCGCCGCCGAGGTCGAGCACCGCCCCGTCGGCGAGCGTCGTCGAGTTGACCGCGGCGAGGTAGCCGAACCTCGCCTCCTCCTCGCGGCTGAGGACGCGCACCTCGAGGCCGGTCTCCTCGCGCACGCGGTCGAGGAAGACCTGCCGGTTCGCGGCGTCGCGGATCGCGCTCGTGGCGGCGGCCTGGATGTCGCGGCCCTCGATGCCGCTCGCATTGCAGAAGTGGGCGAACACCTCGGCCGCCTCCATCGCCCGCTTCATCGGCTTGCTTCCGAGCTCGCCGGACGCCTCCAGCCCCGCGCCGATCCGCACTGCGAGGTAGATCTCGTCGGTGCGCTTCCACCAGCCGTCGGCGGCCGTGAACACCACGAGCCGAAACGAGTTGGAGCCCATGTCGATGACGGCTGTCCGGCGCTCGGCCACGTGGCCATGAGCTTAGAGGCGGGCGCCAGCGGCGTTCGCCCTGAGGCTGGGCGCGTTCTCCGTGACATCCATGGAGAACGCGCCCCGCTGCGCCAGGAGGGGGCGAGCTTCGGAGCTCCGGCGCCTACTTCATGCGATGCCTGCAGAACGCGTCCAGGAGCACCCCGATGCCGTGATCTCCGCGATCGCGCCGCGCCAGCACGGCCTCGTCACGTACGCCCAGCTGCTGGCGGCGGGGCATTCGGCGCGGCGCGGTCGAGCACCGTGTTCGCGTGGGAAGGCTCATACGGGCTGGGAGCTGAGGCCCTCGTCGGCGACGAAGGTGCACGTCACGGTGCCGACGTGCGGCGGCCGGCGGCCTCGCCGCGGCATCGTCGTGCACCGCTCGAGCGCGCTCGCACCGCTCGAGGTGACAACCCACCGCGGCATTCCCGTCACGACCGTCGCGCGCAGCCTGCTGGACGCCGCGGCGGTCCTGACGCCGTCGAGCCTGGCGCGGGCCGTCGAGCGCGCCGAGATCCTCGCGCTGTTCGACCTTGCGGCGATCGAGCGCTCGCTGGCCCTGCATCCGAAGCATCCCGGCGCCAAGCCGCTGGCGGCCGCGGTCGCCCTGTACCGCGACGGCGAGGCGACCCGATCGGAGCTCGAGGCGATGCTCCTCGCGCTCGGCGACGCGCACGGCCTGCCGCGGCCGCTCGTCAACACGCGCGTAGAGGACGAGGAGGTCGACTT
>DASZOA010000081.1:0-2305 GCA_035551055.1 Solirubrobacteraceae bacterium | reverse complement strand
GCGGAGGGCATCCAGCGCGCGGTCGAGCAGCGCCCGACCGGCGCCTCTCCCCTGGCCACGGGGATGGGTGTACAGGCGCTGGATCTCGCCGGTCGCCGTCGATCGGATCGTCGACGCGCACGGTCTGGCGCTGCTCGAGCGGGCGTGAGCCCCGCCCTGGTCGCCGTCGACGATCACGGCGTCTTCGCCTTAGTCGCCTGGGATGCGGCGACCGGCGAGATCCAGCGCTTGTACACCCATCCCCGTGGCCAGGGGAGAGGCGCCGGTCGGGCGCTGCTCGACCGCGCGCTGGATGCCCTCCGCGCGGCCGGGTCCACGGAGGCCTGGCTCAACACCGAAGAGCGCAACGAGCGGGCGCGGCGGTTCTACGAGCACCACGGCTGGATCGAGGACGGACCTGCGCGCGTGCGCGAGTGGCACGGGGCCCGGCTCGTCGAGCCTCGCTACGTCAAGCGGCTTTAGGCGGCCCGGATCCCGTGGTGCGTGCGGAAGACGCGCCCGGGCTCCGGCCGCGGCGGCATCGCTTGCGGGGATGTGCTCCCTGTCTCGTCGTGCCGGCCGCGTGCCGCGTCGACGAACCGGACGGCCCGGATCCGACATACTCCCGCCGGTGAAGGCCGCCGCCGCGCTTCCGATCGCCGCGCTGCTCGCCGCCGCGGCGCTCGCGCCGGGCGCGGGTGCAAGCGCCGCCGGGGACCTGCAGTCGGTGCTGCGCGACTACTCGCGCGACGAGAGGATCACGCCCTGCCGCTTCACGCTCGGTCAGCTGAAGTCCTCGCGCAAGCAGATCTCCGAGGACGTCGAGACGTACGCGAAGGGCATCCGCGGAGCGCTCGTGCGCGAGATCAAGCGCTGGCGCGCCGGGCGTTGCAAGGGCAGGGGGCCGCGCTCGATCAGGCTGCGGATCGTCGCGGTCAAGGCTGCCGGTGGCGTCGACGTCGAGGCCGTCACGATCAGGAACACCGGACGCCGGACGTTGAGGCTGCGCGGCATCGCGCTGCGCGACGGCGCCGACCACACGATCAAGCTGCGCTCGGGCAGGCTGCGGCCGGGCCGCAGGCTGCGGATCGTCACCGGCTGCCGTGCGGGCAGCAGCCGTGCCGTGCGGCGCGGCGGCCGCTACTACGCCTGCCGCACGACCGAGATCTGGGACGACGCCGGCGACACCGTCGAGCTGCTCAGCCGCGGCGGCGGGCTGATCGCGCGCCGGACGTACGGCTCGGTGGCGGCGCCGGGCTGATCGCGGGGCGCGGGACGTGCGGGCCGAGCGCGGCGGCGGGCTGATCGCGCGCTCGGGACGTTCGGGTGAGCGGCGATAGCGGCCAGAGCGGAGGCGTTCGCGGTCGCGGTAGCCGCGCCGTCGACCTTGTCGGCGCGAGGGGCTCGGGCGGCGGCGCGGCGGGGGTGTTGCACGTTGCGTCCACGCTGTGGACGGTTTCGCCACAACCCTGCGGGCGTGGGGCGCGTGGCGGTCGCGCCAGTGGGGGTGTTGCGCGTTGCGTCCACGCTGTGGACGGTTTCGCCACAACCCCCCGTCCCGGCCCGGTCGCGGACTCGATGCCCACTGCTGCGACCCGGAAGCGGTGTACCGACGCGCGTCGCGATCGCGGCGTGGTGGCTGGTCGTGACGCGCAAGGTGCGGTACGCGCGCTTGGCGCGTCACGACGTTGATCACGTGCGAGGCGCGGATGGCCTGCCGACTTGTGCTGCTCGGCGCACGGATCAGCGCGGACAGTCATTCCGTCGTGGCGCCGTAGCATGCCGACCATGCCTCGTAAGCGACGCGGCACGTTCCTCCGCGTGTCCCGCGACTGGCGCCGGCCCACGGCCGAGCGTGCGCGCACGTCGATCTGCAACGCGCGCGAACGGCGCACGCTCGTCGCCGGCGCGCTCGACGGCGCCACCCTCGTCGCCCTGCGCGGCCGCGCCCGTCGCCGGAAGCGCTCATGAGCGTCGTGAAGATCAACGCGATCACGGTGCCGCGCGAGCGCTTCGACGAGTTCGAGCGGCGCTTCGCCTCGCGCGCGGGCCGCGTCTCGAGCGCCGAGGGCTTCGAGGCCTTCGAGCTGCTGCGGCCCAACGACGATCGCGAGGTCTGCCTCGTCGTCACGCGGTGGCGGTCGGAGGAGGACTTCCAGGCGTGGCTGTCGGGTCCGGACTTCGCGGCCGGCCACGCGCAGCACCGCAGCGGCGGGCCGGTCGGGACGGCGAGCGAGCTGTGGTCGTTCGACGTGCTCGAGCGCGAGGAACCGGCCGCCGGCGCGTGAGCGTCCGGGCGCTCGCGGCGCTCGCCGCTGGGCTGCTC
>DASZOA010000080.1:0-8941 GCA_035551055.1 Solirubrobacteraceae bacterium | reverse complement strand
AGCTCGAGCTCGGACTCGGTCGGGCCGGCCGGGCTCGGATAGAACGCGGTCACCCGGCCGGTCTCGCCGCTTCGAATGAAGAACGCCATCTCGACCGGCAGGCCCAGCGCCCGCCAGGCCAGGTCGTCCAGCTCGAGCCCGGCGATCGCCACGCAGCGCACGGGCACGAGCCGGTAGTGCCGTCCGCCTGCGCCGGCGTGGTCGAACAGCACCGCGCAGGCGCGGCAGGCGCACAGCAGGCTGCGCTTGGCCGCGTCGACGACGTGCCGGTGCTCCGGCGGCACGGGCAGGCCGCAGAGGCCGCAGTGCTCCTGCTCGGCGGCGGCCTCGCCCGGCGACGGCGCCGGCGCGGCGCGCTCGATCGCGGCCCGCAGCCGCGAGGAGCCCGGCTGCGCCGCATGCGTGCTCACGCCGCGGCCACCGCCGGGATGGCTACGCGGACCTGCCCGTCCTCGACGAGCAGCGGCACGGGATCGAGCTGCATCAGGCCTCCATCGACCCCGACGCCGGCCCGCCGCACGTCGTAGCGGCGCCCGCAGCCCTCGCAGTGCAGCGCGTCGTCGACCAGGCGCGCCTCCCCGAGCCCGCTCCGGCAGGCCGGGCAGCGGTCGACGTACGCATACAGCTCCCCGGCCGCGCGGGCGAACAGCAGCGCCGAGCCGCCGACCTCCCGGCGCAGGGGTCCGTCGCCGTCGATCTGGGCGAGCGCCCCGACCGCCATCCAGCGGGAGGGCGTCACCGGCAGGCCGCCCTGGATGACCGGCAGGGTCGGCCCGTCCGGCTCCGGGCCGGCGCGCGCAGCGGCGTCCTCGACCGCCTCGACCGCGTGCAGCTCGGGCGCCGCGCGGAGCACCGCCTCCTCGACCGCGAGCTTGAGCGTCAGCGTCGAGGCGGCGCAGCCGCTGCACGTGCCCTCGAGGCGCACGCGGGCGACGCCGTCGACCACCTCGATGAGCTCGATGCCGCCTCCGTGCGAGCCCATGTACGGGCGCACCTCCTCGAGCGCCTCGTCGACGCGCTCCTCGAGCGTCGCCGGGTGCAGCCCGTGGAGCAGCAGCAGGTGCGCGACGAGCTCGTCGGCCTGCAGCGCGTCGGCGCCGGCGGCGAGCGGCGCGATCTGCTCGACGATCCGCCGCAGCGCCTCTCCGTAGAGCCGAAGCAGACCCTCGACTGCCGCCAGGCCGCGCGCCCGCGCTTCGCCGTCGGGAAGCTCCTCGAGCGCCGCCAGGGCGGCCTCGGCGGCCTCCACCTCCTCGCGAACCAGCGTGTCGTCCACCGGACGCGCCTAGCCGTGCTGGTTGCCGAACATCGGCGAGTGGACGCGCTCGAGCGTGCGGCCCTTGCCGAGGTACATGTGCACTCCGCAGGGCAGGCACGGGTCGAACGAGCGGACCGCGCGCATGATGTCCACGCCGCGGAAGTCGTCGGGCCCGTTCTCCTCGAAGATCGGCATGCCCTCGATCGCGTCCTCGTACGGCCCGGGCATGCCGTCGGAGTCGCGCGGGCTGGCGTTCCAGCACGTCGGCGGCCAGGGCTGGTAGTTGGCGATCTTGCGGTCGCGGATGACGAGGTGGTGCGACAGCACCCCGCGCACCGCCTCGTGGAAGCCGCAGCCGATCGCCTCGTCGGGCACGTCGAAGTTGTTGAACGTCCTCACGTGCCCCTGCCGAACCTCGTTGAGGGCCTGCTCGAGGAAGTAGAACGCCTGCGCCGCCGCGTACGCGACGTAGTACGGCCGCGCGCGGTTGCGCTCGAGCGCGTTCGTCCACTGCGGCGGGCGCCACTCGAAGGTCGTCTCGGGCATGCCCTTGGACCGCGGCAGGTTGAT
The DNA here is from genome assembly GCA_035551055.1 of Solirubrobacteraceae bacterium. Lineage (GTDB taxonomy): Bacteria > Actinomycetota > Thermoleophilia > Solirubrobacterales > Solirubrobacteraceae > CADCVQ01. The sequence continues at coordinate 7,113 of DASZOA010000080.1, read as the reverse complement.
CTCGACGCTGTGGCCGGTCGACCTGACGTAGCCGGTGTCCACGCGGCCGGCCAGCGCGGTCGTCCACAACCGGGCCAGCGGCCCGCCGCCGGTCTCGAGCGCCAGCTTCTCCTGGGTGTCCGGGGTGATGAAGCGCGGGCTCATCACCCACGAGTAGTTGCCGCCCTCGAGGTTGCGCTTCTGCGGCTTGGGCAGCGTGGTGACGTTCCACGGGTGGCGCTGGTCGACCGGATTGCCGAGCGGGTCCCTTGAGACGAACGTCTCCTCGTTCTGCCAGTCCTCGTAGTAGGAGGAGCCGAGCATCACGCGCATGCCGAGGTTGATGTCGACGAGGCTGGTGGTGACCAGCTTGTCATCGACGACGATGCCGGGGGTGGTGAACATCTTGTTGCCCCAGGACTCCATGTCCTCGTAGCGGTAGTTGCACGCGTCGGGGTCCTGGAAGGCGCCCCAGCAGCCCAGCTGCGTGCGGCGCAGCCCGACCTGCTCGTATCCGGGCAGCGCCTCGTAGAAGAAGTCGAAGACGTCATCGTTCATCATGACGCCCTTTTTGATGAAGTCGAGGATGCCCATCAGCCGGGCCGTGTAGTCGGTGAAGACCTGTGACGTGGGCATCGTGCCCGTCCCGCCCGGATACAGCGTCGAGGGGTGGACGTGCCTTCCCTCCATGAGGCAGAACATCTCGCGCGTCGTACGGCTGATCTCGAGCGCGGCGAGGTACATGTCGCCGGTGAACGGGTTGAACGCCCGCATGATGTCGCCGATCGTCCGGTAGCCGTGCTGGTCGCCGTGCGGCGCCTCGGTGTCGTTCGCACGCTCGAGCACGCTCGGATTGGTCTCCTTGACCATCTGCTCACAGAAGTCGACGAACACCATGTTGTCCTGGAAGATGGTGTGGTCGAACATGTACTCGGCGGCCTCGCCGAGGTTGAAGATCCACTCGGCCACGTGGGTCATGTCGATCCCGTAGGCCATGTTCTGCGCGTAGACCGAGCAGGTCGTGTGGTTGTCGCCGCAGATGCCGCAGATCCGCGAGGTGATGAACCCCGCGTCGCGCGGGTCCTTGCCCTTCATGAACACGCTGTAGCCGCGGAAGATCGACGACGTGCTCTTGCACTCGACGACCTCCCGGGCGTCGAAGTCGATCTTCGTGTAGATCCCCAGGTTGCCCACGATGCGCGTCACGGGATCCCACGAGCGCGCCACGATGTTGCCGCGCTCGCCCTTGGGCTCGATGCGTTCGACGGTCGCCATGCGGGTGCTCCCCTTACTTGTTCTGGCCGCGCTGGCCCCAGCGCGGGTCGTAGCCGGTGGTGAGCACCGGACGGTTGTGGTGCCACTTGGGCTCGCGGTTGAGCGAGTGGTTGGTGATCGAGCGTGCCCGCCGGATGAACCTGCCGTAGGGCGTGATCATCTTCGACGACAGCGAGCCGCCGCTGGGCTCGTCCATGAACGGCATGACCTTGTCGGGGAAGCCGGGCATCGTGCACGCGATGCAGATCCCGCCGACGTTCGGGCAGCCGCCCGTGCCGTCCTGCCAGCCGCGCTTGGTGACGTTGCAGTTGACCACTGGCCCCCAGCAGCCGATGCGCACCTGGCACTTCGGCGAGTTGTAGTCCATCGCGAAGTCGCCCTGCTCGTAGTAGCCGGCGCGGTTGCAGCCCTCGTGGACGGTCTTGCCGAACAGCCACGTCGGCCGCAGCGCCTCGTCGAGCGGGATCACCGGCGCGTTGCCCGCCGCCTGCTGCAGCGCCCAGACGAGCGTCTCCATCATGTTGTCGGGCTGCACCGGGCAGCCGGGGACGTTGACGATCGGCAGCCCGCCCGCCGAGCGGAAGTCCCAGCCGAGGTAGTCGGCGAGCCCCATGCAGCCGGTCGGGTTGCCGGCCATCGCGTGGATGCCGCCGTAGGTCGCGCACGTGCCGGCCGCCACGACCGCCCAGGCGCGGGGCGCGAGGTGATCGATCCACCAGTTGATCGGCAGCGGCTCCCCGGTCACCGGGTCGTTGCCCATCGAGCTCCAGTAGCCGTCGCCGTTGATCTTCTCGTTGGGGATCGAGCCCTCGATGACCAGGATGAACGGCGCGTCGAGCTCGTCGTTGACCGCCTGGAAGTAGGGCCGCAGGAACTCGCCGCCGCCGAGCGTCGGCGAGAGGACCTTGTTGTGCAGATGCACGCGCTCGGGGGTCTGGGGCACCAGCCCGAGCACGACGTCCTCGATGCTTCCGGACGAGGACCCGTTGGTCACCGAGACCGAGTCCCCGTCGCAGCTCATGCCCTCCGAGATCCACAGGATGTGGATCTCGTCGAAGCCCGGGCTGGCCGAGTACTTGAACGGCCCCGTCGGCTCCTTCTTCAAGAACGGCCTCGCGTCGGTCACAGCGCCTCCTCCAATGCCGGCTGCGCGTCGATCACCTCGAGCGACTCGACGCACAGCTCCTCTCCACTCACGATCTCGATCTCCAGCCCGCCGCAGGTGCCGCAGCGCAGCGGGAACCGCGTGAGGCGGGTTCGCGCCCCGCAGGCGCGACAGTCGCCCTGCGCGGCGACGGGCTGCAGCACCAGCTCCGCGCCCTCGGCCGGCGTGCCCTGTGCCACCAGCTCGAAGCTGTAGGCGAGCGCGTCGGGGACGACCTGACGCAGATGCCCCACGCGGACCTCGACCTGCGTCACCCGCCGCCCGTCGGCGTGCTCGTCGACGATCGCCAGGATCGCCGACGCGAGCGACAGCTCATGCATGGGGACCCGGGTCCTGGCCGACGGCCGGCCCGGGCAGGTCGACCTGCTTCTCGAGCGAGCGGTGCACGGCAAGGTCGAGGTTGTTGGCGATCAGCTCCGCCGCCTGCTCCTCGACCGGGATGATCCGGTCGCACATCGACAGCGTCTCCTCGTCCTCGGCGAGCTCGGCGACCTGGCGCAGCATCCGGTAGGAGGCGATCTCGAAGTTCTCGTACGCGTAGGCGACACCGGCGAGCTTGGCAGGCGTGTCGGGCATCACCTGGGTGAGCATGCCGAGCCCCATCGCGCCGACCTTCGCGGCGAGGTTCTTCATGCCCGACGGGCTCTCCCCCATCGCCTCCAGGCGCTGCTTGACGTAGCGCTCGTGGTCGCGGGTGTCGTTGAGATGGCCGCGGTACAGCTGGGCCAGTTGCAGGTCGCCGGCGAGCTCGATGCCCTTCTCGAGCATCGTCATGGACTGCATCTCCATCGCGTGCGCGTCGTTGAGGTACTTGACCAGCTGCCTGTCGATGTCCCGACTCAAGACGAAGCTCCCTTATGTGGAGATAGCACCATGTCGGCCGGTACCCGTGGCATTCCCGAGCAAACGAGCAATCGACCGAGCTGTCCTTCGTCTGACGCGCGCGCACCCGCGAGCGATGCCGGCGCGAGCCGCCGGCATCGCCAGCACGAGCGCCCGCGCCGACGATCTGCGTTTCAGCCGGCCGCCGTGCGCCGCCCGTACGGGGCGGCTCGCGCGCTCATCCCGCCCCGAGCGCCGACGCGGCCGACTGCACACGCCCGACGAAGCGACCGCGAAAGAGCTGCACCGCATCGAGCGCCGAGCGGCCGATGTCCGCGCAGGTCAGCACCCGCCGGTGGGCCACGGCGCGCAGCGCATGCGTGCGAGGCTCGCGGGCCGGGGCGACGATCGTCCCGGCGGGGATCACGCGCTGGACCGCCTCAAGCTGGCGGACGAACCAGCCGGGCAGGTCGCGGCGGTACTCGATGACCACGATCCCGCGCGCGAGTGCGCGCTCCTGCATAGCGGGGTCGAGCGGCGCGTCGAAGACGCCGGGCCGCGGGGCGCGCGGCTGAGGCGACGAGCGCGGGAGGCGGGCGCGCATCCGGCAACGCGCGGACCGCATCGCGTCGACAAGCTTGATCTCCTTGACGGTCGGCACCGCCGGGCGAGTGCCGGAGCCGCTGTCGCCGCCGCCGAGGACGAGCAGGGCGGCGGCGGCGACAAGCAGGCCGGCGAGCAGCCAGCCGGCGAGGTAGGCCAGCGATCCCGACACAACGCGTGAGGCTCGTGCTTGCCACCCCGGGGCTCTGCGATGAGAGCTCACGATGCGGCGTTTCCCGGGCTGGCGTCAGGCGGAGCGGACGGCCGTCAGCGCCCTGACTGGGTCTGCCGGCTCCGGCCGCCGGCCTGCGCCGTGCTCGTCGCGCCGGCGCTGAGATGGTCACCCGACCTTGGCAACAGCCGCCACGTCCCGTCCGGTAGGCGGCGCAGGTCGCCCCGCTCGCGCAGGTCCGACAGCGCCATCGAGACCGTGGGACGGCGCAGGCAGACGAGCTCGGCGAGCAGAGCGTGCGTGAGGCGCAGCGGGACGTGCACGCCGTCGGCGCCCACGCGCCCCCAGCGGTCGGCCAGGTGCCAGAACAGCAGCAGCAGCCGCTCGTCGGCGCGCCGCGCGCGAGTCAGCGCCAGGATGGCCGACTTCGACTGGCTGCTGCGCACGGCCGCGTGCAGCAGGGCGACGGTGATCGCGGGCCAGCGCGCAGCGCGGGCCGCGAAGCGGTCGTCGAGCACGGCGATCGTCGCGGGTTCGATGACGCGCCACGCGCTGGTCGAGGGGATCGAGGCGGCGGCGGCATCGTCGTCCCAGGGCCGCAGGACGTCACCCGGACCGAGCAGCTCCTGCGCGCGATGCCCGTCGACCTCGACCGAGCGCGTCAGCAGCCCGTCGATGACGACGAGCGCCAGCCAGCCGCGGCAGCGGCCCGGATCGGACGGCGGCCGCCACGCTCCCGGCTCGATCGAGATCTGCGGCGCGACGCAGGATTGGATCGCGAGCCGGGCGTCGTCGCCGTCGAGTCCGTCGACGCAGTCGTCGAGGTGGTCGAGCACGTGCACTGCCGACGCGGACCGCCGCCGTCCGCCCGCGATGATCGATGGTGCCTCGGCCATCGTGGCAGACGGCATCGGAGCGATCGCCATCGAGACTCCTTTCCTTGCCTGCTTCCGGCCTGCCCGCAGATGCGTGCTGTCCATCTGGAGGTCAGCCCCCATTCGCGGGCGCTGCAACCCCCACACGCGCCGGGTCAGGCTCGGGGCTGCGTGCTCCGGCGCTCCTCGCCGAGATCCGCTGTGCTCGACCGGCGCGCTGTGACCAGGCGGGCTCCCGTCGCGGGCAGCGTGCCCTTCGCGATGAGGCGCTCTTCGACGTCCCGCAGGCCGGTCTCGAGGCTCCAGCGGTGCAGGTAGGCGCCGCGCACCGGCTCAGCGAGCGCGAAGAACGGCTGCAGGGCCTCGAGCACGGCGGGGAGCGGGTGAACGTGGCCGCGCATGAACGCGATCAGCCCCGCTGCATCGTGTTCCTCGACGACGCCCAGGGCGCGGCGCTGCCCGAGCCACCATTCCGCCGCCCGCTCGTCGAGCCGCGTGACGTCGAACTCGTCGATCACCAGCAGCGCTGCGGGGCGCATCAGCGTCGCCAGGTGCGCGCACGACTCGTCGAGCGGCTCGACGTGGTGCAGCGAGACGACCGCCAGGGCGGCGTCGAACGTCCCGGCGACCTCGAGCAGCGTCGCGCGCTCGACGCCGCTTCCCGACTCGGCGGCGGGATCGACGGCGTGGACGGCGTACCCGGCTCCGCGGAGCTCGGCGGCAAGCTCACCGCCGCCGGCACCGATCTCCAGTATCCGAGCCGGCGGCGGCGGCAGGGCGCCGCGCACGAACGCAAGGAGGTCGACGGGTGGCATCCGGCGCCGCGGTCACCCCTCGATCGACGCGCGGGAGCGATCCCCGGCAGCGGATCGCCCCACCGCGTTGAAGCTATGTGCCACGGGCGTTCGCCCCCGCTGCGGTGGCCGCCCGGCGTGCGGAGCAGAGCTCAAAGAGCCACGACGCGGCGGGCGAGGTCGCCGATCGCCACGACGGCCGGCGCGTGCGGCGCGAAGTCGACCGGCGCCGCGGCCGCACGCTCCGCACGCGCGAAGCACTCGTCGAACGGGATGGCGGCGACGAGCTCGAGCTCGTGCTCCCGCGCGAACCGCTGCACGACCTCCAGCTCACCGTCGCGCACCTTGTTGGCGAGCAGCGCCAGCCGGGGGATCCCCAGATCCCGGGCGAGCGCGAGGATCCGCCGGCCGGACTCCAGCGACTTGAAGTACGGCTCGACGACCGCGTACAGCACGTCGACGTGCTTCGCCGTGCCGACCTTCAGATGCTCGGTCGAGGCCTCGGTGTCGAGGATGCAGATGTGACCCGGCGCATCCGACGCCTCGCGGACGATGCCGCGCATCGCCATGTGCATATGACCCAGGCAGCCGGTATCGGCCCTCCTCGGCTCGGCCGCGACGAGGACCGTGACGCCGTCCGGCGCCGTCATCGCATGCGCTTCACGGATCTCGTCGAGCGTCTTGGCGAGCTCGAAGCGCCCGTCGACGCTCCGCACGACGTCCGGTGACATCGTCGGCAGATCCGACAGGCGCTCGGCCGGGATCCCGACCGTGAGCGAGAGGTTGGGGTTCAGGTCGTTGTCGAGCGCGAGGACCTCGTAGCCGTCGCGAGCGAGCTGTCGTGCCAGCGTCCCGGCGATCGTCGTCTTGCCGGCGCCACCCTTGCCGGCGATCGCGAGCTTCATGGCGCGACTGTATCGCGTCGGGCAGCTATATTCACGGCTCATCTAGCTGCCCTTGGCCGTCCCGGGAGGAATCGTGACCGCAAGCCGCCGCATGACCGCCGCCCTGGCGGCTGCACTCGCACTGGCCGCCTTGGCCGAGTCGGCGCACGCCGCAACCGCGCGGACCGATGCGAGCGCATACGCCAAGCACTGCCAGAACCAGAGCAAGAAGCGCGTCGCGGGCGCGAAGCGAACCGCGTTCAGCACGTGCGTCACGGCGATGGCGCGCCTCGCTCGCGCTCGGACCCGGTCGGCGACGAACGCCTGCGCGACGATGAGCCGCCGGCGCTCGGGCGCGAGGCGCAGCTCGCCGTTTCAGAAGTGCCTCGCGGCGGCCAAGAGGCTCGTCAGGCACGGCAACGGCGTCGACCGCTCCTACGTCGAGGAGATGATCGTGCACCACATCGGCGCCGTCGAGATGGCGCAGCTGGCCTTGCAGCGCGGCCAGACGCCATACGTCCGCGGGCTCGCGCAGAGCATCATC
>DASZOA010000079.1:0-7285 GCA_035551055.1 Solirubrobacteraceae bacterium | reverse complement strand
CCGCACCAGGTCGTCGGCGTACTCGCCGGCGCGCGCGCTGCGCACCGGCTCGCGACGTCCCAGGTCGCGCGCGAGGTCGCGGTCGAGCCGGTGCCCGCGCGAGATCTCGGCGCGCAGGTCGGACGTCGAGCTCATCTGCCTGGGATCGCACGAACAGCCCCGCGCGAAACCAGGCGTCGGCGGAGCCTTGCTCGACGGTCGCCGCCCCGCCGGCCGTCCGCGAGTTGACAGGACGTCCCCGCGGCCTAGTCAGCTCAGCACAAGGGGTCGGGCACCGCCCGGCGAGACGACGACGACATCTCGTGCTGACGCTCGATCTGCCCGGGCTCACCGCCGAGGACCTGTCGATCGAGGTCCACAACGACGCGCTCACGGTGCGCGGCGAGCGCCGGCGGCCGGAGGTCGGTGAGGGCGTGACCTACCTCTACGCGCGGCGTCCGTACGGGACGTTCGAGCATCGCGTCGAGCTCCCCAAGGGCGTCGATCCCGAGGCGATCACGGCCAGCATGGAGAACGGCGTGCTGTCGCTGATCATCCCCAAGCCCGAGCCGCTGAAGCCCAAGCGGATCGCGATCGGGGCGCCGAGCGAGGACCGTCAGCTCGAGTCGGCGGCCGTCTAGGCTCCGCTCGAGCCGGGTAGCGCGCGTGCGGGCGGCCACGACGACGGGCCGGGGACCGGCCGAGCGCCGGCCGACCTTCGCCCCTCGGACGAGGGGCAACGCCGCCCGCAGGCGCGCATGCCTGCGCCGGCACGTGTGCACAATGGCTTCCATGACGCGCATCGACGAGACGCTCCTGCCCGGCATCGGGGTGCGCCACGACTTCGTCACCGCCGCCGGGACGCGAATCGGCGTGATCACGTACCGCGACGGGCGCCGCGAGCTCGTCGTCTTCGCCGAGGACGATCCGGACGAGTGCAGCGTGAGCATCGCGCTCGACGAGGACGACGCGCGCGCGCTGGCCGACATGCTGGGCGGCTCGCAGATCATCGAGCACCTCGAGCGCGAGCGGGAGCGACCGCCGTCGTAGCGTGCTCGCGACGTCAGCGGCGACCGATGCCGTCGCCCCGTTCCTCGTCGAGCTCGGCGTCCTGCTCGCCGCCCTGGCGGTCGTCGCCCGGCTGGCCGGCTCGCTGCGCGTGTCCGCCGTGCCGCTGTACCTGCTCGTTGGGCTCGCGGGCAGCGGCGGCCTGCTTCCGGTGGAGTTCAGCGGCGACTTCATCGCGGCCGGAGCGCAGATCGGCGTGCTGCTGCTGCTCTTCACGCTGGGCCTGGAGTTCTCCGGCGAGGATCTCGCCGCCAGCCTGCGCAGCGGGCGAGCGGCGTCCGCGGTCGACGCGCTCAACGCGCTACCCGGCCTGCTCGTCGCGCTCGCGCTGGGCTGGTCGTGGCCCGCCGCGTTCCTGCTCGCCGCGGCCACGTACGTGTCGTCGTCGGGCATCGTCGCCAAGCTGCTCGAGGAGCTCGACCGCTACGGCAACCGCGAGACGCCGATCGTGCTCGGGGTGCTCGTCTCCGAGGATCTGGCGATGGCGGCGGTGCTGCCGATCGCGGCGGTCGTCGTGTCGGGCGAGCCGCTGCTGCGAGCGGCGCTGACCGCCACCGTCGCGCTCGCCGTCGCCGCCTCGGCGGTGCTCGTGGCGGTGCGCTACGGCCACCGGCTCAGCCGGCTGCTCGTGCACAGCTCCGACGAGGCGGTGCTGCTGTCGGTGCTCGGCCTCGTGCTGCTCGTCGGCGCCGCCGCCGAGGCGGCGAACGTGTCGGCGGCGATCGGGGCGTTCCTCGTCGGAACGGCGCTGTCCGATCCGGTGGCCGATCATGCGAGGCAGCTGATCCACCCGCTGCGCGACGTCTTCGCCGCGACGTTCTTCGTCTTCTTCGGACTGCGGATCGATCCCGCCGTGCTGGTCAGCGTGGCCGGCGCGGCCGTCGTGCTGTGGCTGATCAGCAGCGCGGCGAAGGTCGCCACGGGCTGGTGGGCGGCACGCCGCGCGGGGATCGGCCGCCGCGGGGCGGCGCGGGCCGGAACCGTGCTCGTCGCGCGCGGCGAGTTCTCGATCCTGCTCGCGCAGTTCGGCATCAGCGCCGGCCTGGAGCCCCAGCTGGGGCCGTTGGCGACGGCCTACGTGCTGCTGTGCGCGATCAGCGGGCCGCTGCTGGCGCGCGGCGCCGACGCGATCGTCGACGCCCTGGATCGGCGCAGCAGTCGACGCCAGGTCTTGACGATCGACCGTTAGCGGGTCTACGGCCCGTCCGAACGCGAGTGTTCGAGGCGCTCGCGCGCGAGTCGCGGTTCCGTCCGCACGAGTCGAGATTCCCGCGCGGCGCGGAGTGGTAATGATCCTCCTGAGCCCCGCACACGACAAAGGGAGGTGACAGATGGTGCAACCCTGGCAGCTCTTGCTCGCGATCCTCGCGGGTCTCGCGATGCTCGCCATCATCTTGGCGATGGCGTTCATCCCGGACAACACGCACACCTGGTTCTAGGACTGGCGGCGGCGAGCGGCGTCCGCGCCTCGTGCGCGGACGCGCGAGCCGCCGCAATGGTCGCTGCGAAGCCCGCCTGTCACACAACGAACCGGCGCTCCGATCGCCCGTGTCCGGGCCGCGCCGTCGGGTAGCCGCCCGCCACGCTGACTGCAGCAGGGGGGTGAGACACCGAGATGGGCGTGGACCGCGGGCGGACGAACGTGATCATGGTGGTCGTGCTGGTCGTCGTGCTCGTGGCCGCGGCGTTGAGCGTGTGGCTGCTGATCCGGACCGCCGACGCCGCCAACGATGTCGCCGACAAGTCGGATCGCATCGCGATGAACGGCCGCGGCATCAACATCGCGACCGACTCGGTGATCCAGCTTCGCCGGACGAACCGGATCGCCACCGGCATCCTGCGCTCCGTCGAGCCGATCGACGAGCAGCTCGTCGCGGTCGTGCGACGAGCTCGCTCGATCGACGGGAGCGCGCGCAGGATCGACGCGACCGCCGGCGCGATCAACGAGACGGCCGCGGAGGCCAACGACGCGGCGGCCGCGATCGACGACAGCGCCGGCACGATCAACTCCGTCGCGAACAGCATCGGCGCCACCGCCGGGAACATCAACACGACCGCCGGGCGGATCGAGTCGGTCTCGCGCGCGATCAGGGGCACGTCGGCGCGCGTCGACAGGGTGGCGAGCGACATCGACGACAGGGCCGAGACGATCCTCGGGATCGCCCGCCAGATCGACGAAGACGTGCGCCTGATCAACACGAACCTGGCTGACTCGATCGCGATCGCCGCGGCGATCGAGCGCGACACCTCGGACATCGCCCGGCAGGCGCTCGAGGCCCACCAGACGGCGGCCTGCGTCGAGCGGCGGCTGAACCTGCTCGGCCTGCTCCGAGACCTCGACGGGCACTGCCGGAACCCGCCCACGGTGCGCTCCGATGGCGGATGAGCTGAGAGACGTGCCGGTCCTGCGGCCGGCGGAGCCGCGCGCGCGCGAAGCGCAGACCGTGCTGCGCTGGATGTACGCGTGGATCACGATCGGCGTGGTCGTCGTGCTCGTCGTGATCGGCTTCTTGTTCGCGATCGCCAACAACGTCGAGGCGATCGACGACAACCTCGAGGAGGCGGCGGAAGCCGTGCGTGGCGTCGAGAGCGACGTCGAGCCGCTGCCCGCGCGGATCGAGGAGGTCAACGCGACCCTGGGGCGCGTCGAGGCCGAGCTCGACCCGCTGCCCGAGCTCGCGAACAGGGTCGTCGTGAATCTCAGCTCGATCGACGGCTCGCTTCGCAGCGTCGAGGCCACGCTGAACGCGACCGAGTCGACGCTGAACCGAACCGTCGCGCTGCTCGTCGACACCGAGAAGTCGCTCGTGGACGTCAGGACGACGCTGGTCGACACGGACGACGCGCTCGAGTCGACGCAGCCCTCGCTCGTCGACACGAGACGCGCCCTGGTCGATACCGAATCCCGCCTCGACGGCGCCACGAGCGATCTCTTCGACATCCGCGCGCTGACGACGCGCATCGCGGGCGAGCTGAACGAGGCCCAGGAGCGCGAGAGCCGTGGCACCAACGGGATCTGGCGCCGCGTGCGCTTCCTCAACGGCGGCGCCTTCATCAGACAGGAGAACCCGCGCGGCCTGCGCTCCGTCGAGCGCGACACCACGCGCGTCGTGGGCGGGCTGTCGGAGGTCAACAAGCACCTCGAGAGCGCCTGCCTGGTGATCCCGCCGCTCGACAACCCGCTGCGGCTCCTGCTGCCGCCGAGCGAGCCGAGCCCGCCGCCGCCCGCGCCGGTCCCGCCGGCCGACCGGCCGCCCTGCTGAGCGATGCGCAACCTCGTCGGGACCGGGTCCGGGAAGTACTTCCTCGCGATCGTGGTCGTCTGGGCGATCGGCGCCGTCGTGCTGCTGACGATCACCGTCAGCTCGACCGACGCGATCCTCGACGACACCGACGTGATCGTCACCCAGGTGTCGGAGATCGATCGCGACACCGAGGCGGTGGCGCTCGCCAAGCGCACCGATCGGATCGTCGAGAAGCTGCTGCCGCGCGTGCGCCCGCTCGACGACCGGCTGCGCGTGGTCGTCGGCGAGACCGCCAGCATCGACCGCAGCGCGCGCTCGATCCTCTCTAGCGCCCGCTCGATCAACGCGACCGTGCGCTCGATCAACGGCCACGTGGTGGATATCAACACCGATGTCGCGGCGATCAACTCCACGGTCTCGTCGATCCTGGCGACCGCGCGCTCGATCCGCTCGCACGTCTTCGCGATCGAGGCCAACGCCCACGCGATCAGGGCCAACGCCGCCTCGACCGCGGCCGACACCAGCCGGATCGAGGCGCGCGTGCGCGCCATCCTGGCCACGGCGCGGTCGATCGACCCCGGCGTGGCGCGCATCAACATCAACGCGAGGGCGGTGATCGAGGAGGTGGCCGCGGTCACCGTCGACACCGGCAACGTGATCGAGCAGGTCGTGAGGCACGGCGACGCCTTCCCCCGCGAGGCCAACCTCCAGGGCCACGCCCACATCATCGACTGCGAGGTGCACCGGGTGCTGCTGCGCCCGCGCCCCGCGTACTGCTGACGGCCCCGCGCGCCGTCAGCGCTTGACGCACGAGCCCCGGACGCGCCGCGTGGCGCGGAAGCTGCGGGCGACGCGGTCGAACAGGTCGGCCAGCGCGGCGTAGCGCTCGGCCGGCAGCGCCTGGAGCACGAGCGTCAGGATGCGATCCCTGCCGAACAGGAAGTAGTGGGCGTGGAGGCCGGTCCTGCCCGCGTCGTCGGTGAACGTGTAGACGTAGTAGCGGCCGGGAAGGCCGCCGAGCCGGATCTGCGTCGCCCGGGCGACGATGCGAACGTCGTCGCCCGCCGCGGCGAGCCCGCGCACGAGCTCTCGCGACGACGGCGGCTTGCCGTCGCCACGCGGCACCGAGCGGACGAGCAGCGACGCCTCGCCGCCGTCGGCCAGCAGGCGCACGGCGCGATCGTCCGCCGCGGTCCGCCGCCAGCCCGCGGGATGGGCGATCGAGAAGCCGGCCTGCTCGTCTCGGAAGCGCGCCATCGCGGCGGTCCTCTCGGCCGGGGCCGCCGCGGAAGGGCCGGCGGCGGGCAGCGTCTGCGAGGGGCGGCCGATCCCGCTGCCGGCGACGAGGCCGACGCCGACGGCGAGGATCGCGCCCAGCAGCACGGTGAGCGCGAGCAGCGGGCGCGAGCAGCGCACCCGCCCGAGCAGCGCGCGCGCAGGAGGAGTAGCGTGGGCCGCGAAACCGCGCGCTGCAGCGAGCCGCAGGCCACCGGCAGGCTCGGCGCGTAGACGCGATTGGCGCCCTCCCGGCGCACGCTCGTGCCGTGCAGATCGACCACGCGGTCGCCCAGCGGCTCCAGATCGGTCTCGCCGTCGAGCGTCAGCGTGAGGTCGTAGTCGATCCGGCCGTCCTCGCCGACGGTCGGATATGGCTCGATCGGGAGGATCACCTCGCCGTAGCGCCGCGTCGCCTCCGAATGGCGCAGCAGGTCCTCGCCGTCCGCGCGCTCGCCGCGCGGGCAGCGCGCCTGCCGTCCTGACGCGTCCGGCGAGAAGCCGTGGACGTGCATGTCGTGGACGCGGTTCTTCGTGAGCCCGCTGGCGCTGACGTGGACGACGAGACGCTCGCCGTCGCGCGTCAGCTCGGCTCGACCGCGTACCCCGGAGTCGTTGACCGGGCGCAGCTCGGCCACGTAGCTCTGCCCTCCGTCGCCCTGCCCTCCGTCGTCTCCGCAGCCGGCGACGAGGAGCGGGCCGAGGACGAGCGCCGCGGCGACGGCGCAGAGCGGTCGAGCCCGTGCCCGACGTGGGCGTCGTGTGCCGGTCAGGGGCCTCACGCCGCGGCGCGGGTCTTCAGCTCGTGCAACTGAGCGGGCGGCGAGCCGCGCAGCAGCCAGCCGCCCGGGCGCGGCTCGATGTGTCCGTCGCGGCGCAGCTTGATCAGCGCCGTCGTCGTGCTCGGGCGGCTGGCGCCGACCACGTCGGCGATGTCCTTGTGCGTCAGCGGCAGGCGCAGCCGGATGCCGTCGGGCGTCACGCGGCCCCAGCGATCGCCGACATGCCACAGCGTCAGCAACACCCGCTCGTCGACCGACCGCAGCGCGTTGACCGCCAGCTGAAAGGCCAGGCGCCGGGCGCGCAGCACCAAGCGCTCGGCCAGCGCCGCGTGGATCTCCCAAAGCCCGCCGATCGACAGGCAAAAGCCTCGATCCAACACGCCAAGACGCGCCCTGCCAAGGCACACCAGGCCACGTTCGAGATCGTGCTCTCATCGGCCGACCCGATCCACGGGACCACCACGTCACCGGGGCCCAGCAGCTCCAGGTGCGCCCGCCCGGGGATCCGCGTGCGGACGCCGAGCAGTCCCTCCACCACAAGCAGCCCGAGCAACGGACCCTCGAACCTCTCCTCCCACGACAGCTCGCCCGCCGCCAGCCGCAGCTCGGGCGCGATCACCACCCGCTCCGCCGCCGCACGGCGGCGCTCGTCAAGCAGCTCGCCCAGATCGGGATCCTCGACGAGCACGCAGACGGCGCAGCGAGGATGACGGATGTCGGATCGCACGGACACGGGGCGCTTGTCGCCAACAGCACGCCGCCGTGTCGTTCGCACCCCCGTCCGCATCGCCGTCCGCAGGGCCCGACCGACCTAACGTCGGGCGAGATTCTAGCCCTCCTCGGGTACGAACACCTCCACTGTGTCAGCCTACGATCGTCGCTGTCCCGCCGCGTCTGCCCGGACCCCGGCGGTGAGCTCGCGACCGGATCGGACTG
>DASZOA010000078.1:0-3746 GCA_035551055.1 Solirubrobacteraceae bacterium | reverse complement strand
GGCCCGCGCGTTGCCGGGTGCGGGGCCGGGTAGCACGACCGCATGCGTTACAAGGTGCTCGGATTCGTGTTGTGGCAGGCCGCGCGCTGGTACGCGCGGCGGCGCGTGGCCCGGATGATGCCCTCGCGCCGGGTCGCGGCGGCGGCGCTCGTGGTGAGCGCGGTGGTGACCGTCGCGGTTGTCGCGTCCCGCCGCGAGACGACGGAGTAGCGCCTGCGGACGCGGCGCGTCGCTTCCCTCGTTCACGTCACCCCGCGCTCGCGACGTCCTTTCCCAGACCGCTAGCAGCCGCTAGCCCTCGTGCTAGCGCTCGCTAGCACCTTCGGAGAGGACCCGCCGAGCCGCCGATCGCGTGCGGTGCACCCGGTGAGCGCAGCCCCGCACCGCTCGGCCCAAATAGCGCAGACCGCCCGCCGGACCATCCGCCCCGGCACCTATCCTGAGCCGCTCGTGACCGTCCCCGCCTGCGCCCATCTGCACGTCCACTCCGAGTACTCGCTGCTCGACGGGGCCTGCAAGATCGACGCCCTCGCCGAGCGCGCCGCCGCGTTCGGCCAGCCGGCGCTCGGGTTGACCGATCACGGCGTCATGAACGGCGCCATCGAGCACTACCAGGCCGCGCGGAGGCACGGCATCAAGCCGATCCTCGGCTGCGAGATCTACCTCGTCGACGACCAGACGCAGCGTGGCCGCCACGAGCACAACCACCTGACGCTGATCGCCGCCACGAACGCGGGCTACCGCAATCTCGTCAAGCTCTCGAGCGCCGGCTTCCTCGAGGGGCTCAACCGCGGCAAGCCGACCGTCGACCTCGCCGTCCTCGAGCGCCACGCGGACGGCATCATCGCCCTGACGGGCTGCCTGCAGTCGCGCTTCTGCCAGCGTCTCGTCGCCGGCCGCGAGCGCGATGCCCGCGCCCACGCCGGCGAGCTGATCGAGGTCTTCGGCGCCGAGGACGTCTACTTCGAGGTCCAGCGCAACGGGCTCCCCGACCAGGACAAGGCCAACGAGGGGATCGTGCGGATCGCCCGCGAGCTCGGCCGGCCGCTCGTTGGTACCGCCGACGTGCACTACCTGCGCAAGGAGGACTACCACCATCACACCGCGCTGCTGTGCGTGCAGACGAAGTCGACGCTCAACGCGCCGAAGATGACGTTCGACACGAACGAGTTCTTCCTGAAGTCCAACGAGGAGATGGCGCAGTCGTTCGAGCCGTGGCCGGAGGCGATCGCCTCGACGATCGAGATCGCCGAGCGCTGCGACGTCGAGATCGAGCTCGGCCGGCAGCTGATCCCCGCCTATCCGACGCCCGACGGCGAGCCCGAGGACGCCTACCTGCGCGCGCGCGTCGAGGAGGGCCTGCGCGCGCGCTACGGCGACCCGCCGCCCGCCGCGGCGCGCGAGCGGATCGAGATGGAGCTCGAGGTCATCCACCGGATGGGCTTCGACGCCTACTTCCTCATCGTCTGGGACTTCATCCGCTACGCGAAGGACAGCGGCATCGCGGTCGGCCCCGGGCGGGGATCGGCGGCCGGCTCGATCGTCGCCTACTGCCTGCGCATCACCGACGTCGACCCGCTGCGCTACGACCTGCTCTTCGAGCGCTTCCTGAACCCCGAGCGGGTCTCGATGCCCGACATCGACATCGACTTCTCGGTGCGCGGGCGCGAGCAGGTCATGCGCTACGTCGTCGACAAGTACGGCCGCGAGTCGGTCGCGCAGATCGTGACGTTCGGCAAGATGTTCCCGCGCGCGGCGACGCGCGACGCGGCGCGCGTCCTCGAGCACGACTACGGCGTCGGCGACCGCCTCGCCAAGCTGATCCCCGACCCGATCATGGGCCGCGCGCCGTCGTTCGAGGACTGCCTGAAGGCGGGCGAGCCGCTGCGCCTGGCCTACGACTCCGACCCGGTGGCCAAGCAGATCGTCGACGTCGCCCGCGGGCTGGAGGGGATCGTGCGCAACTCGTCGATCCACGCCGCCGCGGTCGTCATCGCCGAGGGCCCGCTGACCGACATCGTGCCGCTGCAGCTGGCCGACTCCAACCAGCTCGACGCCGACGGCAACAGGATCTTCAAGATCGTCACGCAGTACTCGATGAAGCCCGTCGAGCAGCTCGGGCTGCTGAAGATGGACTTCCTCGGCCTGCGCAACCTCGACGTCATCGAGGACGCGCTGGACATCATCGAGCGCTCGACCGGGATGCGTCCCGACATGGCGGCGCTGCCGCTGGACGACGAGCGCACCTACGAGATGCTCGCCGCCGGCGACTCGATCGGCGTCTTCCAGTTCGAGTCCGAGGGCATGCAGAAGGCGCTGCGCAACGTGCGCCCGACGGAGTTCGACGACCTCGTCGCGCTCGTCGCGCTGTATCGCCCCGGCGCCATGGACCAGATCGCGACGTACGCGCGCGGCAAGCGCAACCCCGAGACGATCGTCTTCGCCGACGAGCGCCTGCGCCCGATCACCGAGACGACGAAGGGGGTGATCCTCTACCAGGAGCAGGCGATGCAGATCGCCAAGGCGATCGCCGGGTTCAGCGGCGCGCGCGCCGACGACCTGCGCAAGGCGATCGGCAAGAAGAACCGGGAGGCGATGGCGCGGCTCGAGCCCGAGTTCCGCGCCGGCTGCCGCGCATCGGGCACGAGCGAGCGGGTCATCGAGGAGCTGTGGGCCACGAACGTGAAGTCCGCCGACTACTCGTTCAACCGCTCCCACGCCGCCTGCTACGCGCTGATCGCCTACCGCACGGCGTGGCTGAAGGCCAACCACCCCGCCGAGTACATGGCGGCGCTCATCAGCTCGGTGATGTCGACGAAGGACAAGGTCCCGTTCTTCGCCACGCAGGCCGAGCAGATGGGGATCGAGATCCTGCCGCCCGACGTCAACCTGTCCGACCACGACTTCGTCGTCACCGAGGGCAACATCCGCTTCGGCCTGGACGCCGTCAAGGGCGTCGGGCACGCCGCCGTCGAGGCGATCAAGGGCGCGCGAGCCGACGGCGGTCCGTTCCGCTCACTGTGGGACTTCTGCGAGCGAGTGGACTGCCGCGCGGTGAACAAGAAGGCGATCGAGGCGCTCATCAAGTGCGGCGCGTTCGGCTCGACCGGGGCGACGCGCAAGGGCATGCTCAGCGTCCTCGAGCAGGCACAGGGCGCGGGCCAGAAGGTCCAGCAGGACGCCGAGATCGGCCAGGGCTCGATCTTCGACGACATCGACTGGGGCGATGCCGGCGCCAACGGCTCGAGCGCCGCCGCCGCGTTCGCCGCGCCCGAGCACCCGCCGATCCCGGCCGACGAGTTCGAGCAGCCCGAGCTGCTGGCGATCGAGAAGGAGTCGATCGGCCTGTTCATCTCCGCCCACCCGCTCAAGCAGGTGCGCGAGGCGCTGCGCGAGTACGTCGACTGCTCGCTCGCCGAGCTGGCCGAGCGCAGGGACAAGGACTGGGTCAACGTCGGCGGGATCATCACCGCGGCGAAGAAGATCCGCACGCGCAACGGCGAGCCGATGATGTTCGCCGCGCTCGACGACCTCGAGGGCTCGGTCGAGCTGCTCGTCTTCGGCAAGGCGCTGGCGGAGTACGAGGGTGCGCTCGGCGTCGACTCGGTCGTCGTCGTGCGCGGCCGCGTCGACCACAAGGACGCCGACAAGACGTGCCTCGTCGCGCAAGCGGTCGAGCCGTTCGACCCGACGCCCGAGGAGATCGAGCGGGCGAAGGCGGCGGCCGCGACGCGCAGGATCGGGCC
>DASZOA010000077.1:0-5849 GCA_035551055.1 Solirubrobacteraceae bacterium | reverse complement strand
CGCTAGCACCCCTGCTAGCGCTCGCTAGCACGCCGGCAATCCGGACTCCGGCAGCCGACGTAGATGAGTCGCCCGCGGCGGAGCGTGGGGCGCCCGGGCGAGTCGGGCGGCGAGCGATTTGGAGGCTCGAGTGACCTCTCGAGCTGGCCGCCGCGCCGAAGTGTCATTCGAGCATGAGAACCGGCGGTGCGCTAGCGTCACCGGGCCGTGGACGAACGCGCGCTCGCCTACGACGGGTTCGATCCTGACGAGGAGGGGTTGCGCGAGGCGCTGACCTCGACCGGCAACGGCTACTTCTGCTCGCGCGGGGCGGCCGAGTGGGAGGACGCCGACGACGTCCACTATCCCGGCACCTACGCACACGGCCTCTACAACCGCGAGACGACGATCCTCGGCGGGCTGCCGGTCCTCAACGAGGACCTCGTCAACCTGCCCAACTGGCTCGTCCTGAAGCTCAAGATCGAGGGCGAGGACGCGATCCGGCTGGGCAACGTCGAGCTGCTGGGCTACCGCCACGAGTACGAGAGCGCCACGGCGCTGGTCGTCCGCGAGCTGCGCTTCCGCGACCGGGCCGGCCGCGAGACCGCGCTGCGCAGCCGGCGCTTCGTGAGCATGGCGCACTCCCATCAGGCGGCGCTCGAGTGGACGATCACGCCGGAGAATTGGTCGGGCTCGGTCGAGGTCGTGTCGGCGCTCGACGGGCGCGTGACCAACGGCGGCGTCGCGCGCTACGGCGCCCTCGAGGGACGCCATCTCGCCCCCGTCGGCCCGCGGACGTTCGGCCCGCAGATCATCGCCCTTCACGTCCAGACGCGCCAGTCGAACATCTACGTCGCGGAGGCCGCCCGCACGCGCGTCTTTCGCGACGGCGAGCAGCTCGACGTCAAGCGCTGGCTGTATCAGATGGAGGACTACATCCAGCAGGTCGTCGGCTTCGACGTGCGCCGGGGCGAGCCCGTGCGCGTCGAGAAGCTCGTGGCCTTCTACACCTCGCGCGACCGGGCGATCACCGAGCCGCTGACGAACGCCGGCAAGTCGGTCGCGCGCTACCCCGACTTCGTCGAGGCGCTGCAGCGTCACACGCGGGCGTGGGACGAGCTGTGGCGCTCCAGCGACGTCTCGCTGCGCGCCGAGGAGCACGTCCAGCGCCTCCTGCGGCTGCACATCTCCCACGTCCTGCAGGTCTGCTCGCTGCACACGACCGACCACGACGCGGGCGTCCCGGCGCGCGGGCTGAACGGCGAGGCCTACCGCGGCCACGTCTTCTGGGACGAGCTGTACGTCTTTCGCTACCTGACCTCACGGCTGCCCGAGATCACGCGCGAGCTGCTGATGTACCGCTACCGGCGCCTGGGCGAGGCGCGCGCCGCGGCCCGCGAGTGCGGCTACCTCGGCGCGATGTTCCCGTGGCAGAGCGGCAGCGATGGCAGCGAGGAGACGCAGGTCGTGCACCTCAACCCGCTCTCGGGCCGCTGGGATCCCGACCTCAGCCACCGGCAGCGCCACGTCAACGCGGCGATCTTCTACAACGTCTGGCACTACCACCAGGCGACCGACGACCTCGACTTCCTGCGCGACCACGGCGCCGAGATGATGCTCGAGATCGCCCGCTTCTGGGGCTCGATCGCCCACTACGACGCGGCGCGCGACCGCTACGAGATCCACGGCGTCATGGGCCCCGACGAGTTTCACGAGAAGTACCCGGACGCGGCCGAGCACGGCCTGCGCAACAACGCCTACACGAACGTCATGGTCGCGTGGATCTGCGAGCAGGCCCAGGTCGTGCTCGCCCTGCTGACCGAGCGCCGCCGCGACACGCTGCGCGCCAAGATCGGCCTCACCGACGAGGAGATCGCCCGGTGGCAGGAGATGAGCCACAAGATGTACGTGCCGTTCCACGGCGAGGGCATCATCAGCCAGTTCGAGGGCTACGAGCAGCTCGAGGAGCTCGACTGGGACGCCTACCGCGCGTGCTACGGCAACATCCAGCGCCTGGACCGGATCCTGCGCGCCGAGGGCGACGACCCCGACCGCTACAAGCTCGCCAAGCAGGCCGACACCGTCCTGCTGTTCTTTCTCTTCTCGCCGGACGAGCTCGCGCAGCTGTTCGCGCGCCTCGGCTACGAGTGGGGGCCCGACAGCGCGCGGCGCAACGTCGACTACTACGACCGCCGCACGTCGCACGGCTCGACGCTGAGCTACATCGCGCACGCGGGCGTGCTCGCGCCGATCGACCCGGTGCAGTCGTGGGAGCGCTTCCTCGTCGCGCTCGAGAGCGACGTCGGCGACGTCCAGGGCGGCACGACGAAGGAGGGCATCCACCTCGGCGTGATGGCCGGCACGCTGGACCTGATCCAGCGCGCCTACACCGGCGCGGAGATCCGCGACGGCGTGCTCTGCTTCGCCCCGGCACTGACCGAGCGCCTGGACGGGCTGTCGTTTCCGATGCAGGTTCGGGGTACGCCGATCCGCGTGACCATCGGCGGCGGCGAGCTCACCGTGGTCATCACCCGCGGCTTCAGCCGCGCGATCCGGGTCGGCATCGGCGACGACGTCCGCGAGCTGGGTCCCGGCGAGCGCTGCACGTTCACGCTCGCCCCGCGCTCCGGCGAGCCGGTCGGCCACGGCAGCGACGCCGAGGCGGGCCGGTGACGATGCCGCAGGGCTTTCACGCGGCGATCTTCGACGTCGACGGTGTGCTCGTCGACTCCCCGCACGAGCCGGCCTGGCGCGAGGTCTTCCGCGAGCTCATGGAGGGCGACTGGGCCGACATCCGCGACCAGACGACCTGGACGCCCGAGGCCTTCACGTCCGAGGTCTACCAGCAGGTGCTGTCGGGCCGGCCGCGGATGGCGGGCGCGCTCGCGGCGCTCGAGCACTTCGGCGTGCCCGATCCGCAGGTGCGGGCGCCGGTGTACGCCGATCGCAAGCAGGAGCGCGTCGTCGAGCTCATCGTGGCCGGAGAGTTCTCCGCCTATCCCGACGCGCTGCGCTTCCTGCTCGCCGTCAAGGACGCCGGGCTGCGCGTCGCCGCGGCGTCGTCGTCGAAGAACGCCGGCCTGTTCCTGCGCCGCATCCGACTCGACGAGTTCGCCGAGCGCGAGGGCCTGGCCTACGCCTGGATCGAGCCCGGACTGACGCTGCTGGACGCCTTCGACGTCGACATCTCCGGTCGTCAGTTCGAGCGCGGCAAGCCCCACCCCGAGATCTTCCTGACGGCCGCGCGCGAGCTCGGCGTGGAGCCCGCGGCGGCCTTCGTCGTCGAGGACGCGGTCTCGGGCGTGCAGGCCGCCAAGGCGGGTGCGTTCGCGGCGCTCGGGGTGGCGCGCCATGACGACGAGGCGCTGCTCGCCCAGGCCGATGCCGACATCGTCGTCGCCACGCTCGACGAGATCGACCTCGCGGCGGTCACGGAGGGGCGGCTCGCGCGACCGGCCGCGGCGTAGCCGTCGGCGGCGATCGGAGCGCGTTTGTCACAATGGACGCGCCGCGCGCCTCGCCGTGCGCGCACCCGCAAGCGACACAAGGACTTTCTTTCGTGGCAAAGCAGCGCAACCGTGGCAAGCCCACGCGTCGACGGGACAAGAAGGGCGGCCCCGGCAGCGGGCGGCGCAAGCCGTGCCCGTACTGTAAGGAGAAGATCGAGCAGGTCGACTACAAGGACACCGCCGTCCTGCGCAAGTTCATCTCCGAGAAGGGCAAGATCCGCTCGCGGCGGATCACCGGCGCGTGCCGGCGCCACCAGAGCCAGATCGCCCGCGCGGTCAAGCGGGCCCGCGAGCTGGCGCTGCTGCCCTACGTCAACGAGGGCGGCCGCGACGACGCCGAGCGCGAGGGCCGCGGCGGTCGCCGCGGGCGCGACGACCGCTAGTAGTCCGCGATGCCGTCCGCGATCCTGCTGCAGGACGTCGACCACCTCGGCGAGCGCGGAGCCGTCGTCGACGTCTCCAAGGGCTACCTGCGCAACTACCTGATGCCGCGCAAGCTCGCCCAGCCGGCGACGAAGGGCGCGCTCGACGAGGCGCGGCGCCGCGCCGAGGCGGCCGACCAGGCCGCGCAGGCGCGGATCGCCAAGGCGACCGAGGACGCCGAGCTGCTCAGCCGCACCGTGCTGACGATCAGCCAGCAGGCGGGCGACGACGGGCGCTTGTTCGGGTCGGTCACCAACCAGGACATCGCCGACGCGATCGAGGAGGCCCGCGGCGTGAAGGTCGACAAGCGCAAGGTCCATCTCGAGGAGCCGATCAAGAACGTCGGCACCTACGTCGTCGTCGTCGAGGTCGCCGAGGGCGTCACGGCCTCGGTGAAGACGATGGTCGTCGAGCGCAAGTAACGCCCTGCCGCTCGCGAGCGTCGCCGACACGGTCTGGACCATCGTCGGGCTCGCCGGCGGCGCCGTCGCGATCGCGGTGCTCGTGTGGGCGGCTCGCCACGGGCACCGCGACCGCGACGCGGAGGACGCCGCCCGCGAGTTCTACGACGCGCACGGGCGCTGGCCGGACGAGCCGGCCTAGCGGTCTCGGTGCACGGCCCCGCCCGCACGCTCGCGCTGCGGCTGCGCGCGCAGCTGCTGGCGGGCGCCCGTGCCCCCCGCGTCGACGCCGCCCTGGAGCGCGTTGTCGGCGTCCAGGCGCAGGAGCTCTCCCACGCGCGGCTCGCGTTCCGCCCGCGCTGCACGCCACGAGTCGTCGCCTCGGACGTCGACGTCGCGCTGCGTGAGCGGGCGCTCGTCTGGACGTGGGCGATGCGCGGCACGCTCCACCTCGTCCGCGCCGCCGATGCGGGCTGGCTCATCGGGCTGCTGGGGCCGATCTTCGCCGCACGCGGGCGGCCGCGGCGCCTGGCGCTCGGCCTCGACGACGCGCGCTGCGAGCGCGCCCTGGACCTGCTGCGCGACCTGCTCGCCGCCGAGGGACCGCAGACGCGCGCCGCGCTCGCCGCGCGCCTGCCGATCGACCCCGTCGGCCAGGCGCCGGCGCACCTGCTGGCGTACGCGGCGCTGCGCGGCGTCGTCTGCCGGGGGCCGCCCGCCGGCCGCGAGCCGACGTACGTCCTGCTCGAGCAATGGCTCGGCGCCGCCCCGGCGACCGTCGACGAGGAGCGTGCGCTGGCGCAGCTCGCGCGGCGCTACCTCGCCGGCCACGGCCCGGCCACGGCGGAGGATCTCGCCGCCTGGTCGGGGATCGGGCTGCGCCGCGCGCGACGCGCGCTGGAGCAGATCGGCCGCTCGCAGCTGCGCGGCGAGGACGGGCGATACACGCTGCGCGGCGCACCGGCGACGGCGCATCGCGGCGACCGCCGGCACGTCGTCCTGCTCGCCCACTTCGATCCATACCTGCTCGGCTATGCCTCGCGCGAGCTCGCGCTGGACCCGCGCTTCGCGCACCGGGTCCAGGCCGGCGGCGGCTTCGGCCGGCCCGCGATCCTCATCGCCGGGCGGGTCGCGGGGACGTGGCGGCGAACCGGGCGCGACTGGCTCGAGCCGTTCGAGCCGTTGACCGACGACGATGTTGCCGCCGCACTGGAGCGCGAGCGCGACGACGTCGAGCGCTTTCTCGCGAGGAGCTCGTAGCGTCCGGTGGCCCTGCGAACATCTGTTCGCATGGCTATGTCTCCGGCTCGAAAAGATTCGCCCGCTGGGAGCGGGAGCGAGCGTCGCCAGGCGCGGCCCGTCCGCCTACCCTCACGCGGGTCGTGAGCGTCCCCGCCGAGTCCTCGCCGCGCCCGCCCGCGCAGATCGCGACCGGCGTCGCGCCGCCGCACTCGCTCGAGGCCGAGCAGTCGGTGCTCGGCGGGATCCTGCTGTCGGACCGCGCGATGTACGGCCTCGTCATCGAGGAGGGCCTGAA